>CANQLQ010000008.1 GCA_947624755.1 uncultured Clostridia bacterium
CATTGAAACAGCCAACGCTGTTAAGGCTGCTTATGAAAACTTTGGCCCTTACTATATCCGTATCAACCGCGGTTTTGACCGTGTTCTTTATGACAGTATGGACTATGGCTTTGAAGTCGGAAAAGCCGTTGAAGTTCATTCAGGTACAGACATAACCGTTATCGCTTGCGGTTCTTGCGTATTCCAGGCAAGAGAAGCCGCTAACTTCCTTGAAAATTCAGACGGTCTTAAGGTTCGCGTTCTCAATATGCACACGATCAAGCCGATCGACAAGGACGCTATCATTAAGGCGGTTATGGACACAAGAAGAATTATTACCGTTGAAGACCATAGTGTTATCGGCGGTCTTGGTTCGGCAGTTGCAGAAGTTGTTGTTGAATCCGGCAAGGCCTGCGCATTCAAAAAGCTCGGTCATCAGGATAAATTTGCTCCTATCGGTCTTCACGAAGACATTATGTCAGAAGTCGGCATAGACGCAAACGGCATTATCAACGCTGTGCGTGAAGTTATGAAGAAAGACTTTGAAGAAGACGACAACTGGGACGACGAATTTTAATCTCAGAAAGAGGAGATGTTTTGTAGCTTAAAAAGTTACGAAATATCAGAAAGGAGCAAATATGTTATCACAGGAAGCAATTTTTACAAACAAGATTTTCTTGAATGCTGCTCTTCCTCTTGTGAAGACGATTGCAACCGATGTTCCGTCTCTTGCAAAACTCTTTGAAAAAGCTCACGCTGTAATTCAGGTCAGCGCACTTTGCGATGAAGTTCCCGAAGGCAAAGTCGGTATGCACTTTGTTGTAAACAGCGGTGAATGGCTTGTTCACACCTGTCTCACAAAAGATCCTCACATTGAGCTTCAGTTCAAGAGCGTTGAAGCACTCAACAGTTTCTTCAAGGGCAACATCTCCCTTGGCGCTATTCCGAAGATTCACGGCATTAAAAAGGCGGGCACACTCGTTGCTTTTGTCAGAGTTCTTCTCAAAATGTCCTCTCTTCTTACGGCAAAAGAAGCGCCCGAAGATGAAAAAGAACAGCAGCTTATGGTTAAATGCTTCTTCTACCTTCTTTCAAGCGGTATCAGCCAGCTTAACAAAGCGGGTCATGAAGAAATTCACGACTGGGCTTCAAAGAGTCCCGACCGTGTTTATGCCTGGGCAGTTAATGATCATCCCGAGGTTTCGGCATATATCCGTGTCAAAGCAGGCAAAACAAGAGCAGGCAGAGGCGAATACAAACGAGCAATGCCGTTCTTCACCCTTCGTTTTGACAGTTTCAAGAGCGCCCTCGGCATTCTTCTCGGAACAGACGATATGCTTGAATCCGTAAGAGCAGGAAAGCTCATTATGGACGGCGCGCCTGAATTTGGCGGTCAGCTCGGCACGTATATGCTCACCGTTGCCGCTTATGCACAAGGTTAAAGATTAATTTATTGATTTTTCCGGCAGAGATTGTCTTTGCCGGATTTTTTGTTGTTTAGTAAGATGTTCGCTTTATAAGGCTTTTGTAATGACAGAAATTTCGCTTGCTTTTGCAGTCTTATTACTTCGGTTGTTTCGCGGTGTATGAGTAAAAATCTTTCATTAATTTATCACGCGTAATTCCTGCGGACGATGTCCGCCGCCAAGAGCGCTGCTCTTGGAACTCGCAAGCTTTTGAAAAAGCTTGACCAAAACTTTTGCGGTATTATTACTTCGGTCGTTTCGCGGTGTATAAGTAAAAACCTTTTATTAATTTATCACATATAAATCCCGTGACGATGCCCACCGCCGAAAAATTTTTTATTTGGCGACATAGTTCGATGAATAAAACGTAATTTGCTTCGTATAATTATATAGAAACATTGCAGGAAGGCTTTGCCAACACTCGTAATGTTACCACGGCGGTTTTCGCCAAATTTAAAAAAGGAGCAAACATAATGAAAAAGCTTTTAACAATCGTCCTTTCTCTTGTCCTTCTTCTGAGTATTGCGATGCTTGCGGCTTGTAACTCCGGAGACGATACCGGCTCGACAACCACTTCATCATCTTCAGAAATGGATTCGGAAACTTCAGACAGCTTTATGGAAGACGCTTCTTCCGATATGAGCGAAATCGAAGATTCAATGACCGGAAATGTTGAGCTTACTACAACGGATTCTTCGTCTGAATCTTCAGATTCCACCACAGAAACAACAGCAGCTGAATGAACATCACATCAAAAATAAAAAGGCACACCGCAAAAAATAAGCTGTGTGCTTTTTTACTTGTTCTTATACCGATTCCCATTTAAAAGCAGTCTTGATATTACTTAAATTATTATTAAAATTTCATGATACCTATTGACAAAAAACTTAAAATTTAGTATCGTTAAAGAAAGTATATTATAATTGTCAGAGTGCTGACAAATTTTAAGGAGACGAAATATAAATTATGAATAAACAAGTAAAAGCGCTGATTTGCGTTATTCTCGCTGTATGGATTTTCCTTATGGGTTTTGAGATAGGTTCATATAAAGAAAAGAAGACTGCAAGCGCGGTTGCAAACACCCAAGCATCGAATGAAGGCTCTGCATTTACGACAACAGCGCCTTATGTTTATTCGGAACCTTTATCCACTTTGCCGCCAATGACTACAACTACCGAACCGTCGGATGTCCCTGAAATCGACGAATCCGAGCAGTCTACAACTAAAGAACAAAAAGAAAAAGATACAACAAAGGCTCAAAGTGATGATCCTTCTTCTCTTTCTAAAGAACAGATTATTGCAAAAATGTCCGATGCGGTCAATACAGCAAAAGCTTCTACTGCTTCGGTTACAAAGAACGAAAAAGTTACAATCAACCTTACCGACCTCAGCGTTCAGTCTCTTATGAGTACAGTTCAGAGAGTTATGGACGCTCTTGCAGGCGAGGAAACAGAAACCTATACTCTTACAAACGGTCTTCTTACCGGTACTGATGCAGACGGTAACGCCGTTGAAAATGCTCCTGTAAACGATTATATGCCGCCGAAAGCTGCATTTGGAATTGCTCCGGAAGGCGTTGCCGAAGCTTCGGCAACCAAAGAGGGTGACAATACCGTTTACAGACTTAAAACTGTTGAAGAAAACACAACTAAGGATTCTCCTATTCCTCAATATTCATCTGCTGTATACAGCTATCTTGACCTTATGTCAATTGATATCCCTGTTCCCGGCATTTCAATTACAGAGGCTAATATGCACTACCCCGGAACCGAAGTTACGGTTACAGTCGGCTCTGACGGCAGACTTACAAAACTTGACTTCAATATGCCTATGGATGGCACAGGCGTTGCAAAAATTGCCTTTGCAAACGGCACAGCCTCATTTGAAGGTTCAGACGTTGAAAGCTGGACATTCACCTATTAATCAGAATATAACACAGATATAATTAAAAGCAGGCTGCATTTTTGTAACCTGCTTTTTCTCATTGTAAGCTTTATAATTTTATATAAAAAAATAACTCCCACTTTTGTGGAAGTTATTCGTGGTGACCCGGACGAGATTCGAACTCGTGTTACCGCCGTGAAAGGGCGGTGTCTTAACCACTTGACCACCGGGCCATAAATATATGTTAACGAGTCGGCAAGCCGTAGCTCGTAATTTTTGCACAAAGTTGGTAGCGGCAGTGGGATTCGAACCTACGACACTCCGGGTATGAACCGAATGCTCTAGCCAACTGAGCTATGCCGCCACATACACGCCCTCAACAGCGCTTGATTATTATATTATAACTATTTACATATGTCAAGTGTTTTCGCAAAAAAAGTTTAAAATTCTTAAAATTTGTTTTTTAACCGTTTCGTTTCCGTCCTTCGACTTTTTATTATTACTGCATTGACAAAAAGATGACAAATGATATAATTGAATAAAGACTTGTTTTTTTAAGGAAGTGAAAATTAATAACATTAATAATCAGGCTTTCACAAAAACAGGCCCGAAAGGAGAAAATGATATGAAAACATTTTATGACGTACTGTCCGAAAAAAGAAAATCAGTACCTACCCCCGAAAACATTGTAGACAAAAACGGCAATGCTTATTTCGGAACCTTTGAAAAAGAATTTCAAAAAATGGATTTTTTGAAAATTGACCATCCAACTCCCTACCCAAACGCTTTGAACAAAATGAAGCTTACTCTTTGGGAAGCTGTTGAAGTCAACCTCAAAGATATTATTCTTCTCACCGCAGTTTGCGATATGGGTGTATTCGGAACGGGTCTTACTGTCCTTTATGACAAAGCAGCAAGGAAGGTCACTTTCTGGCAGGATATGTTTCCAAAGAGCAAAGCCGTAATTTCCGATACTCTTCTCGGCGGCGATACCACAAAATCGCTCGGCAATAAGGTTTCACTAAATGTCGAAAATCATTTTGAAAACGGTCAGGCCTTTGTTAGCGGTCATGCGGCAGACAAGAACAAAGGTAAAATTGAGTATGACGTAAAGCTTGAAAGAGTTTCTCTTCCGAGTATTGTTTCAATTCCGTTCGGAAAAAACAGACCGCTTTATTCACAGAAGGATCTTTTTAAAGTTACCGGCTATATTGAAGTAAACGGCAAAAAATATGAGGCTGACGAGGACAGCACAGCTATCATCGACGACCACAGAGGTTATTATCCATATAAGTCACATTATGACTGGGTAACTACCATGGGCAAAAATGAGGTCAACGGCGAAAAGCAGTTCTTCGGCTTCAATCTTACAAGAAATCAGTCAATCAATCAAACCGATTACAACGAAAACTTAATCTGGTTTGAAAACAAGTCAACCCTTCTCACTCCTGTCCGCTTTGAACATATTGAATATAACAAATGGCATATTCGTGATGTTTACGGAATGGTTGACGTTATTTTTGACATCGGTGACCGTTTCGTTATGCGTGTTCCCGCCGTAATTATCGACATCAATTACCATATTACCTTCGGTGACCTTTCAGGTTTTGTATGTGACCCTGACGGAAATAAATATATACTTGACGGTATGTACGGCATAGGTGAGGATAAATCTCTGCGCTTTTAAGCCGACCTAAGGAATCGCTGATTAGAGTACCCTGATTAATCAACGATTTTCTAAAATTAAAATGTAAATTTTCGTGCATAAATATCTTATGGCAAGAACTTTTTAAGGAAGTGATGTACTGTGAAAAAAAGAATAATCGTACTTATGTTGTCTGTTTTTATGTTTTTTTCTTTTACACCGCTTTGCTTTGCGGAAAATCTTCACATAAGTATTGACGAAGGTCTTAAAGCCCTTCAAAGTCAGTTTTCAAGAGATAAAGGTCCGTCCGTAAAAGGTATTGCCATTGATTACAGTTTCTTTTCTCCGGTAACCGTTGAAAACGATGAAACAAAATATCCTCTTGTTATCATTATGGCCGGAGCAAGAGAAGGCGCATATGAAGGCAAGGAACTGACCGCAAACGAATTTGCAAACTGGTCAAGCAAGGAGTATCAGTCCAAATTCCTTGAAAGCGGCGGAGCTTTTATTCTTATTGCAAGAGCGCCGGAAGAAAGGCTTTTAAATTGGAATGCGTCTGAGCTGGTTGCACCGCTTAAAGCGGCTATTGACGATTTTATTGTTAAACATCCGCAAGTTGATACTGCGCGGATTTATGCGCTCGGTTGGTGTCTTGGCGCAAAAGGCGCAATAAATATCACGGTAAATTATCCCGGATTTATTTGTGCGGTAGCGGTTATGGTTCCGCCGTTTAAAATTTCGGACAGCGATGCAAAAAAGCTTGGCGGCGTTCCGGTATGGCTTATGGGCTGCAAAGCTGATTCCTACGCTTTATATGACTTATATATTGAACCGTCATGGGAAAATCTTCTGAAATATGCCGAAGACCCAAAACAGAAGCGGTTTACCTCTTATGAAACGGCAGTCGATACAACCTTCTTTTTCAATCATAATGTCTGGCTAATGGTTTCACACGATATGCACTATGCAAAAGAAGGTTATACCGGCATGAAAACAATAAACGGCAACGGCGCCGAGGTAAGTGTTGAACCGGGATTTATCAATCTGTTTTCAAGATACGGTCTTGCAAGATATGAGCTTGTAACCATACACAACGATTACTGTCCCTGCCTTTGCCACAGCAAAAACATCATTTTAAATACTTGTTGGAAAATAATTTCCCTCTTTCGTTATTATATTATCCGAGAAAGAACCGTATGCGAATGTGGTATTGACCATTGGCAGATTTGCACATAACTGCGTTTTTATGAAAAGAACAATCCGGAGATCAAGTTCACTCCGGATTGTTTTATTAAATTTAAAATTATCAATTCTTATAGCAGGCAACTATTTCTCCGACATAAACCCGATGGTAGTCGCCTTGAGCGTAGTTATTCGCAATTGACTTGTCAATAAAGCCTTTAGGGTCCATATCCTGATATGCAATTTTTTTGCAGACAAACACAAGTCTTGCCTGTTCAAAGGTTGTTGTGCCGTCAATAAACTTCGGTATAAGACCGGTTTCCTTTGCCTTGTCATAATCACGTCCGCTGTACTTGCCGCAAAAAGCAAGAGCTTTTTTATTTTCTTCCCCGAGGAAGCTTACGGTGAAGTAATCGTTTTTTTCAATAAATTCAAAAGTGTATCTTTGCGGACGGATAAAAATGAAGCAGACTTCCCTGTTCCAAAGCTCGCCCATACCCCCCCAGCTTGCTGTCATTGTGTTGTAACCGTTTTCGTCACCTGCGGTAATAAGCGCCCATTCGTTATCGAACAGCTTTGCAGGCGATTGATCGAGGTCTTTTACGTTAATCTTTTCCATAAAATCAACCTTTTCCTTTCTGAATACTGAATTTAATATATTACTTTTTTTCGTGTTTTATGCCGACATAAGAATATTATTTGTTAAGATAAGAAATAAATCTTTCAAAGCCTTCTCTGCCCTTTTCGTCACGCTTATAAACACCGGCATGTTCAAGAACCTTTTCAAAGACCTTGCCGATTTCGTTTTGAATTATACCTTCCGCATTTTCTTCGGTAAAATCATACTTGCCGGCGAAAGTCTTTACCCAGTCGGCGTGCTTTGCAATGGTTTCGTTTGCTGCAATATCTTCACCGGAAAGTATTGCTTTTTTAATTAGCGCCATTTCATTTTTAAGTCTTGACGGAAGAACGGCCAAGCCCATAACTTCAATAAGACCGATATTTTCTTTTTTGATGTTATGAAGTTCTTTGTGCGGATGGAAAACACCGAGAGGATGCTCCTTAGTTGTTATATTGTTGCGAAGAACAAGGTCAAGTTCAAACATATCGCCGCGTTTTCTTGCAATAGGGGTAATCGTATTGTGCATTTCGCCGTCTGTTTCGGCAAAGATAAAGCTTTCTTCGTCGGTATATCCTCTCCATGCGGTGAGAATCTTATCGCCGAGAAGGGCAAGTCTGTCTGTGTCAGTGGAAGAAATTCTGATAACCGACATAGGCCAGTTAACAATACAGCATTTTATATCTTCAAAGCCTCTTATTGCAAACTCTTTTTCGCTTTGCGCTTTTGCCATTGCAAATTCATAGTTACCGCCCTGAAAATGTTCGTGCGAAAGTATAGAGCCGCCGACAATCGGAAGGTCAGCGTTTGAACCGATGAAATAATGCGGAAAAATCTTTACAAAGTCAAACAGCTTTTCAAAAGCGGCCTTATCAATTTTCATCGGTATGTGCTGCTTATTGAAAACAATGCAGTGCTCATTATAGTAAACATAGGGTGAATACTGCATACCCCATTTTGCACCGCCGACCGTAATCGGAATAATTCTGTGGTTTTGTCTTGCCGGGTGATTGATACGTCCGGCATAGCCTTCGTTTTCCGGGCAAAGCAGACATTTCGGATAGCCAGACTGCTTTGCTTTTTTTGCCGCCGCAATTTTTTCGGGGCTTTTTTCCGGTTTTGAAAGGTTTACCGTAATATCAAGCTCGCCATACTTGCTCTCATATTTCCATTTGAGGTCTTTTTTTATACGATAACGTCTGATATAGTCGGTGTCACAACTGAATTTATAATAAAAATCGGTTGCTTCTCTCGGTGACTTTTCGTAAAGTGATTTAAACTTTGAAATTACATATGACGGTCTTGGAACAAAAATGCTCATAAGCTTTGTATCAAAAAGGTCGCGGCTTACCGTATCTTTTCCGATAATTCCTTTTTCACCGGCAAAATCAAGAATTTCTTTAAGTACGCTTTCAAGCTCAATATTTTCAAAAGATTCATCCGGTTCTTCATACTCATCAAGACCGAGAATTTCAAGAACACGGTTAGTCACATAGGTTATGTCCTCTTTTTCGATCAAGCCTGCATCAAGAGCATAGGTAACAATTTTTTTAACGCTTTTGTATATCATTGGATTCCCTCCGAAAAAATAATTAATGTAAATTATAATGAAGCTCTGATTAAATCTAATCCGGGCACACATGGCGTGCGGCAATTACGCGGGATAGAAATTGTATAAAATTATAATTTTACTCCGCGAAAATACTTTGTCCCTAATTTAAAAATATCTTTTTATAATCCAAAAATTTAAGTCAATACTTTGTGTATTAACGAGAATTTTTGGGCAAAATGTCGGAATAATTTACCGTCAAGCAAGGTAGCTTGTATTAATCAGTGATTCCATAGACTTTAAGCGTGATTTAATCAGAGGTTTCTTATAAGTAAGTGCAGACTGCGGTGCTATATGCCATATGAAATTATACACTTCACAAAAAGCCAAATCAATGTTTTTTTGTAATTTGTGTCAGAAAAGTACTGTATTGAATAATATGAAATGAAAAAAACAGTAATTACCTATATGAACACGGGTTATTACAAATTGTCGGAGGTTATTATATGCTGCAAACTAAATCCTTTCTCGGTGCAAACACTCCGTTTGGATTTTCCTCGCTTTTTGAAGAACTTTATAATCCATACAAAAACTGCCGCTCATACATCATTAAAGGCGGACCCGGAACAGGTAAATCATCTTTTATGAAAAAAATTGCAAATGCTGCGCAAAAAAAAGGTTATGATACCGAACTTATATTTTGCAGCAGCGATCCTCAAAGTCTTGACGGACTTCTTATACCTGCTCTTAATTTTTCAATTGCCGACGGGACTTCTCCGCACGTTATTGAACCGCAATTTCCCGGCGCCTGTGAAAACATTATAAATATGGGCGCTTTTTGGAATGAAGAAGGTCTTTTCAAGAAAGCGGATAAAATACGCTCTCTTACAATTGAAAATTCGCTTTGTCACCGAAGAAGCGCGCGTTTTCTTTCGTCTGCCGGAACAATAAATGAGGATACTCAAAAACTTGTCAGCAATTTCGTTGACTTTGAGCGTGTAAACAGCTTTGCCGTCCGTTTCGCTCAAAGAGAAACGCCGCGAAAAAAAAGCAATATTCCGGGCAGAAAACAAAGAAGATATTTAAGCGCAATTTCACCCGAAGGAATTATCTTTCTTGATGAAACGGTAAAGGCTCTCGCTTCAAGGGTAATCGGAATTGAAGATGAATACGGCGCAGTCTCTTCGGTTCTTACTGAAAGAATCGGTGAATTTGCGGTACGCAACGGTTATGATGTAATTTTCTGCCGCTGTCCGATGAACTGCCGCGAAAGCGCGGAGCATATTATAATTCCCGCCGCTTCTCTTGCTGTCGTAACTTTAAAAAGCGAACATAATATTTCACTTGTTCCCGACCGGGTAATTCACGCAAAACGCTTCATTGATACCGAAGCCCTTGCGAATCACAAAAACCGTATCGCATTCAACAAAAAGGTCTGCTCAGAGCTTACAAAAGAAAGCATTGATTTTCTCAAAAAAGCAAAAGCTGTCCACGATAAACTTGAACAGCTTTATATTGAAGAAATGAATTTTAAAAAGGCAAATACATTTGCAAATAAATTTATAGAAAGAGTTATTGTATAAACCTAATCCTTACTCCATATTATTGTCGGATTTACCGACTTTGGAAATTGTAGACTTATATACGCTTATAAAGGAAATTGTGCTTGCAATTGCCGACATAACCTCTGCAATCGGGAAAGCAAGCCAAACACGGTTAATGTTGCCGGTTCTTGAAAGAAGATATGCAATGGGTATGAGAACAACAACCTGTCTTGCGATTGAAACAAACATTGAATAATAGCTCTTTCCAAGCGCTTGAAAAACCGAACCGAGGCAGATACAGTAACCTGCAACAACAAACGATGTGCTTATTATTTTAAGCGCGGGAACACCTATTTCCATCATTTCGGCCTGAGCGTCAAACAGCATAAGCATTTGTTCGGGAATAAGCCACATAAGGACCGTTCCGACTGCCATTATCGAGCAGGCAAGAGTAAGACTGAATTTTACGGTTCTTATCATTCTTTCCTTGTTTCCTGCACCGTAGTTAAATGCGATTATTGGAATAATACCGTTATTAAGACCAAAGACCGGCATAAATATGAAGCTTTGAAGCTTGAAATAAACACCAAATACGGTTGCGGCGGTTTCGGTAAATGAGAGAAGTATCTTATTCATAAGGTAAGTCATAATCGAACCGATCGCAACCATTATGATTGACGGTATGCCGATTTTGTAAATTTCCAAAATATATTTTCCGTTTGGTCTGAAGTTTTTGATTCTTATGCGAATTTCCTTGTTGAAAAAGAAATTTAGAATAAGACCGACTATGAAAGCAAAAATCTGACCGATAACCGTTGCAACTGCCGCACCCTTTGCTTCAAGGCGGGGAAAAGGTCCGATACCGAGAATTAAGAGTGGGTCAAGAATAATATTAATAAGTGCGCCGGAAAGCTGAGAGAACATTGAAAGGGTCGTTTTGCCGGTCGACTGCATAAATCTTTCAATCATAATCTGACCGAAAACACCGAACGAAAAAATTGTACAAACCGAAAGATAATCTACACCGTAAGCAAAAGTCGATGAATCAGGCGAAATCTGGGTTCTAAAAAACAACTTTGTTCCGAAAAAACCGAACAGCATAAAGAAAAATGATGTGACGATTGAAAGGAACATACCGTTTGCCGCAATTGTATTTGCTTTTTCGTTGTTCTTTTCGCCAAGACTTCTTGAAACAAGCGCATTGACACCGACACCGGTTCCGGTTGCAAAGCCTATCATAAGATTTTGAACGGGGAAAGCAAGAGAAACCGCTGTCAGTGCGTCTTGCCCAACTTTTGCAACCCATATGCTGTCAACAACATTGTAAAGCGCCTGGACAAGCATGGAAAGCATCATCGGAAGCGACATTGAAATAATTAATTTTCCGATAGGCATAACGCCCATTTTATTTTCTTTTTTCATGTTAATCTCCTGTTTTTCAATCCTTTGATTTTATAGGGGATATTATATCATACCGTTTTGCCTGTTTTCCATTGCAGTTTTGTAGATTTTAAATATAAATGGATATACCTTTTTGTGCATATTTTAGGATATTTTTCTTTTGTAACTCCTGTACTTTAAATTTGACAACTTTTTTCTTGCAGAATTTTTCAAATAAATATATAATTTAAAAAATACTTACTGTGCTTTTTTTGATAAAGCTTTAGAGGTGATAAAAGGTGGAAGATACAATTTTAAAAATCGCTTCAAAAAAACGGATATGGGAGCTTGATTTTCTCAAAGGTCTTGCCCTTATTTTTATGGTGTGGGATCATATTATTTTTGACCTTTACTGTTTTTTCGGTTTTGACGTTTCTTCGCTCGGCTTTTTAAAAGAAGGAATAGGCGTAATATCTTCAATTATTTTTATGACGGTATGCGGAATTTCTCTGACGCTCGGAAAACATAATCTTAAACATGGCTTTATTGTTTTTTCGCTTTCACTTGCTCTTACTTTGTTTACCTTTATTTTTGATAAAATCACCGATTCAAATGCTCTTATTCTTTTCGGCATTCTTCATTTTCTCGGTCTTGCGATGATTATCGGTCATTTTGCAAAAAAACTGCCTGTTTTTGCTCTTTTCATTTTTTCGGTTCTTTCGTTTTTTCTCGGCTTTTATTTCAGAACACTTACTGTTTCTTTGCCTTTTCTTTTCCCGTTTGGGCTTACGACATCTTCTTTTTATTCAAGCGACTATTTTCCGCTTTTTCCGAATCTCGGCTATGTTTTTCTCGGTATCATAATCGGCAAAAGCATATATAAAAATAAAAAAAGTCTTTTCCGTTTTTCACCCAAAAAAAGTCTGATGTGTTTTCTCGGTAAACACACATTGGTGTTATACTTCGCACATCAGCCTTTTATATACGGTATACTTTATGTTATTGTAAAATTAATTAATCACTAAAAATTTTTAATCTTTGATTTTTGCGCTTTTGCAATAATTTCTTATACAGCAAATCTCACATTTTGGTTTTCTCGCAACGCAAACCGCCCTTCCGTGAAGCACCATTCTGTGACAGAAATCGTTGCTTTCCTCCGGCGGCAAAATTTTTTTCAACTCAATTTCTACTTTATGCGGATCTTTCGTTTCAACAAGACCGATAAGATTCGTAATTCTGATAAGGTGAGTATCTGCAACAACGGCAGGTTGTTTATATACGTCACCCATAATAAGATTGGCAGTTTTTCTGCCGACACCCGGAAGAGACGTCAGCTTTTCAATTGTGTCGGGAACTTGACCTGCGAAATCGGATTTTATTTTTTTTGCCATACCTATAATATCTTTCGCTTTTGCATGATAAAATCCGCACGAATGAATAATTTCTTCAATATCGGAAAGTTCGGCATTACAATAATCATCAAGAGTTTTGTATTTTTCAAAAAGCAGCGGTGTAACAAGATTCACTCTTGCGTCAGTACATTGTGCCGAAAGTCTTGTCGCTATCAGAAGTTCAAGAGGATTGCCTGCTTCAAGCGAACAAAGCGCTTCGTTATATTCTTTTTTGAGTGCTTCAATGCAAAGAAGCGCTCTTTCTTTTTTTCTCATAGTCACAACCTATACGAATATTATTTTTTCGTGTAATCCTTTCTTTTTCAAATATTATTGCTGATGCTGCCTGCGCCAATGGAAAAGATATTGCTGTGCTATTCCTTCAACTCCCTTTGTGCATTTTGGAAGTCCGTTTGGATAAAGTTCTTGCATAACTCTTTTTACCCATACATCAACCGGAAAAGCCTCAACTCTTGCGAACCCGAAAAGAAGCGAGCAATCTGCAACTTTGTTTCCGACACCTTTGATTTTTTTTAGTTCTTCCCTCGCTTCTTCAAGAGGCATTTTTTTTATTTTTTCTATATCTATTTCACCTGACGCAAATTTCTGTGCCGCATCAATTATATATTTATTACGAAATCCTGCCCGAAGAGGCGCCAGCTCCTCCGGTGTTTTTTTGCTGAGAATTTCAAAAGACGGAAATCCATATTCATACTCGTTTATTTTTTCACCGAAGTTTTCACAAAGTCTTGAAATAATTCCTTTTATTCTTGGTATGTTATTATTTTGAGAAATGATAAAAGAACAAATTGTTTCCCATTCGTCCTGTTTCAAAATACGTATTCCCGGAAATTCTTTACACGCCGCTTTTAAGTTGTCGTCGTCGAATGAATCACAAATTTTTTTGTAATCTCTTTCAAGGTCGAAATACACTTTCCAAAAATTATTAAATTCTTCTTCGGTTATATTTTTAAAGATAATTTCATCTTTCTTTTGTATAATATCTACACTTTTGTTCTTTACAACTCCGTGAATTGTTCCGTCTTTATTTACTTTCCAGCGAAAGGATTGACCGCAATCAACGCTCAAGCCTATATCGAGATATTCAACGCCGGTAATTTTTAAATCATTGTTTTCTTTTTCTATCTTCATTTCTTTTTATTGCGGAAATTAAAAGATATTTTTCCGCTTTTTCCTTCCCTTTTTCAGTAAAAATTAAAAATCAATTTATTTTTTAATTTTTAAGTAATTTTTGAATCAAATTCGCAAAAAAGTCATTTTTTGGTCTATTTAAAGCATTGGCGCACATTTATTTGTTCCTACTAATATTAAATAAAAAGCTTGCACAATTGATTTTTTTGTGATAAAATTAAATGAATGCATTTATACTGCTTATAAAGCTGTATTCGTTATAAATACTATTTTCTTTTAGTTATACCGTATTAGGTATAATCCTTCAATTTTTAAGTTAGACAACTTTTTCTTTTGTTTTCATTATAAAACCAAAAATTACAAATATATTTCAAAAAAATAAAATAAGAGGAGGCACAATATGGATTCTTTTCTTGAAATCTGGGAAAGTATAAAAGATTATCTAAAAAATTCGGTAACACAAGTTGCATATAATGTATGGCTCAAACCTCTTGAATTTGTAAGTTTTAAAAATGATACTCTGACTCTTTCGACAAGCGAATTTAAACGTGGAATTGTCATTGATAAATTTTCATCATTAATCGAAAAAGCGTGTGAAGAAACAATAGGTTTTCCGGTTCAGATTGATTTTGTTATTTCCGGTGAAAACCCTGATTATTCTAATTCGCAGGAAGCAAAAAAACAATTGAAAAATTCTAATGATTATAATTATACTTTTGAAAATTTTATTATCGGACCGTCAAACCGCTTTGCCCACGCAGCAGCAGTCAATGTTGCAACAAATCCGGGTAAAGCTTATAATCCCCTTTTCATATACGGTCATTCCGGGCTTGGAAAAACTCATCTTTTAAGCGCTATAATGAATTACATTAAAGAAAATAATCCGGACGCCGACATCATTTATACAAGCGGCGAACATTTTACAAATGAACTTATCAACTGTCTTAGAACAAAAACAAACTATGCATTTCACGAAAAATACAGAAATTGCGATATTCTTTTAGTCGACGATATTCAGTTTATCGCTGACAAGGAATCAACCCAGGAAGAATTTTTCCATACCTTTAATACTTTAAACGACGCAGGAAAACAGATTGTTCTGACGTCCGACCGTCCTCCAAAAGAAATGCTCACTTTGGAAGAAAGGCTTCTTACCCGTTTTGAATCCGGTCTTATTGCCGACATTACCGCTCCGACGCTTGAAACAAGAATGGCTATTGTAAAAAGAAAGGCCGACGACCTTAACTTTGAACTTAATGATGAAGTAATTCATTTTATTGCCGAAAATATTAAGAAAAACATTCGTCAGCTTGAGGGAGCAGTCAAAAAAATTAAGGCTTATCAAGATGTTGAGGGTACAAAACCAAATATTGAAACGGCAAAACGAGCAATAAGCGACATTATAAATGACAGCCAGCCTCTTCCGATGACTATTGAAAATATTATAAATGAAGTTGCAAGAACATTTAATGTTTCCGCCGCCGATATTCGCTCAGAAAAGCGAAACGCAAGAATATCACAAGCAAGACAGGTTGCAATTTACATTATAAAAGAAGTCACTGACCTTCCCCTTAAAGCAATAGGAAAGGAATTTGGCAATAAGCACTATTCTACTATTATTTATGTACTCAAGGAAATGGAAGAAAAGCTTGCAAACAATGTTACTCTCAAGGCCACGGTTGATGATATAATTAAAAATATTACCGAATAGCATATTTAATTTAATGTAATTGTTTTTTTATATCATTATATGGTATTGACCTCATTTCCTTGCTTTTAAAATAAATCCTGATTTTCAACATATTATTTAACTTTTAACATAGTATTTTCCACACTTTTAACTTTGCGACAAATGTCGGTGTTAAAACGGTAAAATTTTACACATCCGATTTAACAATTAAAAAGCGGCTGAAGGCTCGGTAAAATATGACAATGTTTAAGTTTTCGTTATTTTCCGTGTACCCTACTGCTACTACTAATATATTTATATATTTATATCACATAAAAAAATTGATTTTTAAAAATTTCATTCTTTGAAAGGAAAGTCTATTATGAAAATTGTATGCGACAGCGCTTCACTTGCAAAGAAATGCAGTAATGTACAAAGAACGGTTTCAAGCAAATCAACAATACCTTCTCTTGAAGGTATACTTATTAAAGCTGTCGGTGACAGCGTAAGTCTTACCGGTTATGACCTTGAAGTTGGAACTGATACTTATTTAAAAGCCGATGTTTTTGAAAACGGAAGTATAGTTCTAAATGCAAGACATCTTTGCGATATTCTAAGAATGGTTCCGGACGATACTGTTTCAATTGAAAGCGACGACAGAAATATATGTAAAATTAAAAGCGGTGAAGCAGAATATTCTCTTATCGGAATTTCTGCCGATGAATATCCCGACGTTCCCCTTGTTCAGACAGGTTTTCCTATTGTTATTAATCAAGCTCTTCTTAAAGATATGATTAAAAAGACGATTTTCTCGGTCTCAACAAGTGAAAGAAATCCCGTTCATTCAGGAGTAAAATTTGAAATTTCCGAAAATAAAATTGTACTTGTTGCCGTTGACGGTGCAAGACTTGCAATAAGAAGAGAAGAAATTGATTATACAGGCGAAGATGTTTCTTTTGTTGTTCCCGCCAAAACACTCGGCGAAGTAATGAAGCTCGGTGACGACAACGAATCGGTTTATTCAATCAGTGTCGGAAAAAGGCATATAAGCTTTGAAATAGGTGAATATAGAATTATTTCAAGACTTCTTGAAGGAAACTTTATTGATTATAAAGCCGCAATCCCTCTTTCGGCCTCAACAAAAATTCTTGCTCAAACAAGGACTGTAATTGAATGTGTTGAAAGAATCTCTCTTATAATTACCGACAGGTCAAGTCCGGTTCGCTGTGCAATTGAAAACGGAACAATGAAATTTTCCTGCGTAACGACAGTAGGCACTGCAAACGACAAAATGGCTGCAGAAATTGAAGGCAATAATTTTGAAATAGGCTTTAACAGTAAATTTGTTCTTGATGCTCTTAAAGCTTGTGACTGTGACGAAGTAAAAATTAATCTTAATTCTTCAACTCAACCGATTATTATTATTCCTACCGAAGGGGATAAGTTCCTTTATCTTATTTTGCCTGTAAGAATATAAAGTAATATAGTAAGTAAGAATTAAATTTTCACAACTTCCTTAAATTATTTTTTGTAATGGACTGATATATTTGAAAGTTGTTATTAAATTACCAAATAAAAAAAGAGTCCCGGTTGAAATTAAAACGGATTTTATTAGGCTCGATGCGGCTCTCAAACTTTCCGCAGTTGCCTGCACAGGCGGTCAGGCTAAAAATTTTATTCAAGATGAACTGATAAAAGTAAACGGTGTAAAATGCAGCCAAAGAGGAAAAAAGCTTCGAGACGGCGATAACTTTGAGTTTGAAAGAGTTATTTATGAAATCATAAAAAAAGAGTAAAATGGTTTTGCAAAAAAATCGAATTTCATTTTTATAATTTAGTTTTAGTATTAAAATTTAATATAAAAAGAAGGGAATCAACGATAAATGAATATAACAAAGCTTGAAGTTGTTTCTTTTCGTAATATTAAAGAAGAAATTATTGAGCCGTGCGAGGGTGTTAATATAATTTACGGTGATAATGCCCAAGGGAAAACCAATATGCTTGAAAGTATTTGGCTTTTTACAGGCTGCAGAAGCTTCCGTGCGGCAAAAGATAGCGAACTTATCAATTTCAATGCGGCAAAAGCAAAATTAAGTCTTGACTTTTTCGGTTATGACAGAGAACAAAATCTCAGTCTTGAAATTGAAAAGGGAAGAAAGTTTACGTTAAACGGTGTAAAACAACCTTCCGCTTCAAAAATAATGGGTGAATTTTTGGCCGTTATTTTTTCTCCGGTGCATCTTTCTCTTGTAAAAGAAGGACCGTACGAAAGAAGAAAATTTCTTGATACCGCAATAAGCCAGCTTAAACCGAAATATGCCGTTACTCTTTTGCAGTTTAATAAGGCCGTTTCTCAAAGAAATATGCTTCTAAAAGATATAGCTTTTCACAGCAAACTTTACGACACTCTTGATGTATGGGAAGAAAGAATTGCTTTTTATGCAAGCGAAATTATAAGACAGCGAATAGGTTATGTAAATAAGCTTTCACAGTTTGCGTCTGAAATTTACTCCGGTATTTCAAACGGCAAAGAAAAATTTGAAATATCTTATGCGAGACAAAGTCCTGTCGCAGGTGATAACAGACAGGAAATTTATGAAAGTTTAAAAAGCTTGCTTTTTGCGTCAAGAAAAAATGATATATTAACCGGCTCTACTTCAATAGGCCCTCACAGAGATGACCTTAGTATAAAAATTGACGGTCTTGCGGCAAGAAGTTTCGGCTCACAAGGACAACAGCGTTCTGCCGCTCTTGCTTTAAAGCTTGGCGAGTCGGCGGTTATCAAGGATTTTTCGTCACAACAGGCTGTAGCTCTTCTTGATGATGTTATGAGTGAACTTGACGTTTCAAGACAGAATTATATTTTAAATCATATAAAAGATTGGCAGGTTTTTATAACCTGCTGCGATCCTAATTCAGTTGATAACCTGAAATACGGTAAAGCATTTGAAATGAAAAACGGGAAAATCATTAACAGATAAATCGGTGATATATTGTGTATCTTCATTTAGGACAAAACACAGTTGTGACAACAGACGAAATTGTCGGAATATTTGACATAGATAATACAACCGTTACAAAGAAAACAAGGGATTATTTGTCTGTCTGTGAAAAAGAAGGAAGAGTGGTTTATGTTTCAACTGAACTTCCTAAATCTTTTATTGTCTGTAAGGACAAGACGGTTTATATTTCACAAATATCTTCGGCAACTCTTTTAAAGAGACTAAACAGCAAAATAAAATTTTAAGATAAATTTTTTTTAATATAAGGAATCACTGATTAAATCACGCTAAAGGCATAAGGGGAATCACTGATTAATACAAGCAGCCCTAATTGACGGTAATTTATTCCGTCATTTAGCCCAAAAATTCTCGTTAATACACAAAGTATTGACTTAGATTTTTGGAACATAAAAAATGCTTTCAAATTAGTGACAAAGTGTTTTCGCGGTGTAAAATTATAATTTTATATAATTTCTATCCCGCGTAATTCCTGCGGGCGATGCCCGCCGCGTAATTGCCGCACGCCATGCGTGCTGAGTATTAGATTTAATCAGAGATTCCATAAAAGCGAATTAATCAGTGACTTCTTAGCGGTTTACAACACTAAGAGCTTATAACGGAGGTTTTTATCGTGGATATTAATGAAAATGAAATTTTAAATCAGAACGAAGAGGTACAAGATGTAGTTGAACCTGAAATTGAGGTTATGGATACTGCAGTTACTCAAGAGTATAATGCAGATGCAATTCAGGTTCTTGAAGGTCTTGAAGCAGTTCGTATAAGACCCGGTATGTACATCGGTTCAACCGGACCGAGAGG
>CANQLQ010000009.1 GCA_947624755.1 uncultured Clostridia bacterium
CGCGGTGTAAAATTATAATTTTATATAATTCCTATCCCGCGTAACTCCTGCGGGCGATGCCCGCTCGCCAATTAGGACACCCTGAATTAATCAGCGTTTCCTTAAGTATTATTATTTGGTGTGGTGTGCGTTCCGGCAGTTTTTTGACCTTTGCGTCATGCTTCGCATACCACATTTTCTTATGGGATTCCTTAGTTATCGCCTAACTGCTCAAATTCCTCCCTGAACCAAACTTGTGCAACTTCAAACTCCTTACCGTCAAGATAAGAAAGCCCCTCGGCGTCCGTGGTAAAGTCAAATTTCAGTTTGTACGAACAAAGGCATTGCTTTTTAAAACCGGTTTTTTTGTTAAGAGCATTTGTGCCGTATTTACCGTCAGCCAAAAGCGGACACCCTATTGAGGCCATATGCGCCCTTATCTGGTGGGTTCTTCCCGTGAGAAGTTCAATTTCAACAAGGCTTAAATTGTTTTTTGATTTTAAAACTTTATATTTCGTTCTGATAAGCTTTGCGCCTTCGGTTTTCTTTTGGCTTACAAAGACCTTGTTTTTCTTTTCATCTTTAAAAAGGTAGCCTTCGAGAGTTGCACTTTCCGGCTTTGGCTTGCCGTGAACGACGCAAAGATAAAACTTGTGAAGCTCTCTGTCTTTCATTTTTTGGTTCAAAACCCGAAGAGCTTCGGCGGTTTTTGCGGCTATTACAATGCCGCTTGTGTTTCGGTCAATGCGGTTGACAAGAGCGGGAGTGAACGAATTTTCGTCTGCGGGGTCATATTCGCCCTTTTCAAAAAGATAACGCTTCACTCTTGTTATGAGAGTGTCAACATACTCGCCCTCGTCCGGGTGAGACAAAAGTCCTGTTTTTTTGTTGAGCAGTAAAATATTCTCGTCCTCATAAACGATGTCAAGACTTTTTGAGGCGGACATAAAGTCATATCGCGTTTCGCTTTTTTCAAAAAATTCGTCATTTATGTACATATCGACTTTGTCGCCTACAGAAAGTCTCGTTGAAATTTCGGCTTTTTTGCCGTTGACTTTTATTCTTTTAATGCGAATATATTTGTACATAAGAGCTTTAGGCAGGTTGGGAAGGCTTTTTGTAAGGAATTTGTCGAGACGTTGGCCGGCGTCGTTCTTAGCAATAATAAAGCTTTTCAATTCATTACTTCCTTTAAGTTTAATTAAAGAAACCTCTGATTAAATCCCAAGGCTTAATACTAATCTTGCTTGAAAATATTTAGTAATACTTTGCCAAAATACTCTGCATTACCTTAGATTTTTGCAGTATAATAAAGATACTTACAAATTAGAGACAAAGTGTTTTCGCGGAGTAAAATTGTAATTCTATAAAATTTCTATCCCGCATAACTGCCGCACGCCATGCGTGTCCGCGTAATTCCCGCAGGCGATGCCTGCCGCGTAATTCCTGCGGGCGATGCCCGCCTGAGTATTAGATTTAATCAGAGCTTCATTAAGTATGGTAAGACAATATTATCATATCTTTCATTTTACGGCAATAGAAAAGAATATTATTCATATTATTTTTTATTTCTATTTATTAAAATATTAACTTATCTTAAGGTAAACCCTTCAAAGCTTTTTGCTTCTTTGTATGGTATTGCCTTAAAGATTTTGCAATAGAGGTTATTTATGAAAAATAACGGTTTGGACTGGTTCAGACTCGACAATGCCGCAAAAATATTTCCCGGGCAAAATTCCCGCTCGTGGTCAAATGTATTTCGTCTTGCCGCTGAACTAAAAGAAGAAGTTGACCCGGTAACGCTTGAAAAAGCGCTTAATAATATACTCAAAAGATTTCCGAGCTTTGACGTCAGGATAAGACGCGGATTTTTTTGGTATTACCTTGAAAAGAATCCGGACAAAGCAAAGGTTACACCCGATATAAAAAACTATTGTTACCGGGTTAAATTTAAAGAAAATGACGGTTTTCTTTTCAGGGTTTATTTTCATTCAAAGCGTATTGCAATCGACAGCTATCACGTTGTAACCGACGGTTACGGCTGCACGGTTTTTCTTTCAACTCTTATCGGAGAATATCTTCGTCTTAAAGAAAAAAAGATTTCCTATGGGGAATTTGTTCTAAATCCCGGAGATTTGCCGTCAAAGCAAGAGACAGAGGACGCATATCCGCGTTTTGCCGACTCAAAGGTCAAGTATGACCGAAAAGATAAGTTTGTCTATCATGCCGTCGGAACAAGACTTCCAATGTATATGTGCAATTACACTGTCGGCATAATGTCCTTTGAACAAATTCATAAAATTACAAAAGGCTACGGTGTTACGGTAACCGAATTTTTTGCCGCAATGCTTCTTGATATTCATTACCGCAAACAGCTTTCCGAAAAGAAAAAGCAAAAGGAAGTCAGCGTACAGATACCGGTAAATCTTCGCAAGTTCTTCCCGACAAAAACCCTTCGCAACTTTGTTTTGTGCCTTCGTGTGAAAATAAATCCGAATATGGGCGAATACACCTTTGAGGAGCTTTTGAAAATTGTTTCGTATCAGCTAAGGCTTGCTAACGACAAAAGGGAAGTCAACTCAATGATGACTCAGAATTTAAAAATTGAGCGCAATCCCATTGCAAGAGCTTTGCCTCTTTTTGTCAAAAATATCGGTGTCAGTCTGGCTTTCTTTTTTACCGGCGAACAGACCACATCGGCTCTAATTTCAAATATCGGAGTAGTAAAACTACCCGAGGAATTTTATAAATATGTTGAAAAATTTATGTTTTTTACAGGCCCCGGAATTGTAAACGCCGCTCGCTGCGGTGTAATAACCTTGGGGGACAAGCTTGTCTTTTCTTTTTCCGACCGCTATGAAGAAAGCGATATTGAAAGAGAATTTTTTACAAGGCTTGTAAAAATGGGCATTCATGTAAAAATTGAAAGCAACAGAGAATAGGAGGGATTAAATGTCCTATTGTGTAAATTGCGGCGTAGAGCTTGACGAAAGCGCAAAAAAGTGCGCCCTTTGCGACACTCCGGTTATAAATCCAAAGAAACCCGTAAGCGAAGAACAGACGCCTTTTTCAAAAATCGAGCATATACCTGCAAGTCTCAACCACCGTTTTATAGCCTATATAATTTCGGTAGCTCTTTTCATACCCAATATTGTCTGTTTTCTTTCAAATGCTGTTTTTCGTTCGGGCGGCTTTTGGTCGCTTTATGTCAACGCAACTTCATTTCTTGTTTGGGTGCTTCTTGTTTTTCCGTTTTTTACAAAAAAACTAAGACCTTATCTTATGTGGTTTGTTGATACAATAGGCGTCGCGTTTTATGTTTATTTCTTTTTTGTTTTAGGCTTTGAAAAGGAAAATTCCGGCTGGTATTATAATTGCGCTTTGCCTATAATTCTTACCGCTTCGTTTCTTATTCTTATTTTTATGCTATGGCTTAAAAGAAAAAACCGCCATTGGGTTCTCAAATCGACCGCAGTAATGATTATTATAGCTGTACTCTCTCTTGTTTCGGGTTGTGTTATAGAATATGCAGCCTCTATACCCCACGCTTTTGATGTTGCCGTTATAATTTTTGTTTCATGCTTTATTGCAATAGTTTTTCTTATCTATTGCTATCGCTCAAAGCATATGAGACGCTGGCTCGAAAGAAAATTTTTTATCTGAGGTAATTATGGACAAATATGAAATTCTCTCGGAATATTTCGGATACTCTTCATTCAGACCGGGACAGGAAAAAATAATTGATTTAACTTTAAGCGGCAGAGATACTGTTGGTATTATGCCCACAGGGGCGGGAAAGTCAATTTGCTTTCAGGTGCCTGCCCTCATCTTCGGCGGTGTGACAATTGTTGTCTCACCGCTCATTTCGCTTATGAAAGACCAGGTGAGTTCGCTTTGTCAATGCGGAGTAAAAGCAGCCTTTATCAATGGTTCACTTTCGCAAAAACAGCTTGCTCTTGCCCTTTCAAGAATGGAAAAGGGCTTTTACAAAATAGTTTATGTTGCCCCGGAAAGGCTTGAAACAAGGCAGTTTTTGCAGGCTGTAAGAACGCTTGAAATTTCGTTTGTGTGTGTTGACGAAGCGCATTGCGTTTCACAGTGGGGCAAGGATTTCAGACCAAGCTATTTACTTATTGATAAATTTATAAAATCACTGCCGAAAAGACCTGTTGTGTGTGCCTTAACCGCAACGGCAACATCGAAAGTCCGTAATGACATAATAAATCTTCTCGGACTTGAAAATCCCGATGTTACAGTTTTGAGTTTTGACAGAAAAAATCTTTCCTTTAGCTGTATAAGACCGGAAAGCAAGCCGAAAGAGCTTAGAAAATTACTTAATTATTTTCGCGGAAAAAGCGGCATAGTCTATTGCTCGTCAAGAAAAAATGTTGAAAGTCTTTTTGAAAAACTGTCTCTTGAGGGGTACAGCGTTGCAAAATATCATGCGGGAATGGATAAAGACGAAAGAAAACGCAATCAGGAGCTATTCATAACCGACGAAAAAGAAATTATAATAGCGACCAACGCCTTCGGAATGGGAATAGACAAATCAAATGTTTCTTTTGTAATTCACTACAATATGCCGGGTGACATCGAAAGCTATTATCAGGAAGCCGGAAGGGCAGGGCGCGACGGAAACGATGCACACTGCATTTTGATGTATAATAAAGTTGATATAAACACCCAATTGTATTTCATTGAAAATTCCGATGACAACAGGGAATTATCGCAAAAAGAAAAAGAAAAATTCAAAAAAGTCCGCTTTGAAAAGCTTTCAAAAATGATTGAATATACTGCCTGTAAAACGTGCCTTAGGCAGTTTATTCTTGAATATTTCGGTGAAAGCTCACCTGATTTTTGCGGTAACTGCTCGGTATGCAAAAAAGAAAAGTTTTTATATTCCGAACCGAGTCACGAAGTAAAAGTTAAAAAGATTGCCGATGCTTCCTATGACAATGATGCGTTATTTGAAAGACTCAGGGTCTTACGAAAGAAAATTGCCGACGAGCAGGGAGTTCCGGCCTTTGTTGTGTTTACCGATGCAACGCTCAAAGCAATGGCGAAGAGTCTCGCCCAAAACGAAACTCAGCTTCTTGAAGTACCCGGTGTCGGCAGAAAAAAGCTTGAAAAATACGGCTGTGCTTTTCTTAGGGAAATTAATTTATTTATAAGTGAAAGTTAAGGAAGCTCTGATTAAATCACGCTTAAGCGATGGCTGATTTTAATTTAGAATCGGTATAAACCGGAGATTCGTCGAGACTTGGTGCATTTTTTAGTTTAAATTGTTGAAATGTATCTTTTACGGTGGTATAATTAAATAATATACATAGAAAGTGGGGGTCAAAATGAGCCGAAAAAAATGGGTAACCGCAAAGCCTGACAAAGAGCTTGCCTCAAATATATCGTCACGTTTCGGGATTGACCCCTTTGCTGCCTTGCTTCTTGTTTCAAGAGGGATAACGGACGAAGAGAAAATTGAAGACTTTTTTAGCGATGAATATTTTTTCGGCGACCCTTTTGAACTTAAAGATATGGACAAAGCGGCAGCACGTATTGAACAGGCGCTTGAAAACGGCGAACGCATTGCGGTTTACGGTGACTATGACGCTGACGGTGTAACTTCTACTGCCGTTTTGTACCGCTTTTTTGAAATGGTAGGCGCCGATGTAACTTATTATATACCCGACCGTAATTATGAGGGCTACGGACTTAACAAAGAAGCAATTAAATCTCTTTATGAACGCGGCGTCAATCTTATTGTTACCGTTGATAATGGAATTTCTGCAATAAATGAAGCTATATATATAAAAGAGCTTGGTATGAGTCTTGTTGTAACCGACCACCATAAGGCCGGCGGCGAACTTCCGCAAGCGTGCGCCGTTGTTGATGCCCACAGACCCGACTGCCCGAGCAGGTTCAAGCAATGGTCAGGGGTAGGAATTGTGTTTAAGCTTGTCTGCGCGCTTTCCGGCGGTGACTTTGAAGATGCACTCGATTCTTTTTCGGATATAATTGCGTTAGGAACTATAGGTGACATCGTATCTCTTACCGGAGAAAACCGCGCCCTTGTAAAAGAAGGACTTAAAAAAATAAACGCAGGAAACAACATAGGAATTGATACTCTCAAAAGCGCCTGCGGTCAAGCGGACAAAAAGCTTTCTTCTACCGCTGTCGCGTTCAGTCTTGTTCCGAGAATAAACGCTGTCGGAAGAATAGGAAAAGCCGAAGACGCTTTTAAACTTCTGATAAGCGACGACATCAATGAAGTTCTTTCGATTTCTCAAATAATTGAACAAGCAAACGCTCAAAGACAGCGCTTTGAGCAGATTATCGTTGCCGAAGCCGAAGAGCAAATTTCTCAAAGACCGGAAATGCTTTACGACAGAGTTCTTGTTTTTGACGGACTTGA
Source organism: uncultured Clostridia bacterium (assembly GCA_947624755.1). Lineage (GTDB taxonomy): Bacteria > Bacillota > Clostridia > Oscillospirales > Acutalibacteraceae > UBA6857. The sequence goes on from CANQLQ010000009.1 coordinate 6,389, forward strand.
CTGGCACGGCGGTGTAATAGGAATTGCGGCTTCAAGGTTTGTTGAACGCTTCGGTAAACCGTGTATTGTCATAACGAGTGACGGAGAAGAAGCCAAAGGCAGCGCAAGGAGCATAGACGGCTTTTCAATGTATGATGCAATTAATAGCTGCCGGGAAATGCTCACACGCTTCGGAGGTCATACTCTTGCGGCAGGCTTCAGCCTTAAAAGCCGTGATATCGAAAAATTCAGAAAATCAATCAATGAATACGCAAAAATGATAGAAATGCCTTTCGCGAAAGTCAATATCGACTGCTGTCTGCGTCCCGAGTTTATTTCGTCGGATATCCTTCCGGTTATTGACAGTTTTGAGCCTTTCGGCGCAGATAATCCTCAGCCGATTTTCGGACTGTTCAAGCTTAAGCTTGTAAGTATTCAGCCGGTCGGAAACGGTAAACATTTAAGACTTGGTTTTACCCGAAATAAAACTAATATAACTGCTTTTAAATTCGGTATGACACAGCAGGATTTTCCCTATTTTCCGGGTGATATTCTCGATCTTGCCGTCCGTCTTGAAAAAAATGAATATAAGGGGCAGACAAGGGTAAGCATTTACATAAAAGATATGCGTATGAACTCGACTGATGATGAAAAATATCTTTTATCGGTCAGATTATATGAGAAAATAAGACGCGGTGAAGCGGCAACAAAAAACGAAGCAATTAAAGCTTTGCCGTCGAGAAAATTTGCCGCCGATGTTTTTCGCTTCATACGAGACAGCGGAGGCTGGGGAGCTGATACGGATGTTCTTTGCTATCGTCTGTCCGATGACGGAAGCAATGCCTGCAAAGTCTTAATGAGTATTGATATTCTTTGCGAACTTGGAATTTTCCGCAAAGAAGGGAACAGAGTTGTTGTATCTGACACTTCTTCAAAAGTCAATCTTGACGATTCCCAACTTATGTCGCAGCTAAAAAGGATCGCAGGAAAAGATTTGGAAATCTAAGCTAAAAGTTCAGTATACATAAGATCGTTCTAATTTGAAAGAAGGAAGAAAATGGTTGAGCAATTCAATGACGGTTTTGACAAACTGCTTGAATCGTTAAATAACAGCGGCTTCAGCCGGACCGATATCGACCGCATTGTCAAAGCATATAATCTTGCCAACAGTGCGCATAAAAATCAAAAAAGGCGCTCGGGCGAACCGTATATAATTCACCCGGTCGCTGTGGCTCAAATACTTGCCGATATGAATATGGACGCCGACTCGATTTGTGCGGCTCTTTTGCACGATGTTGTCGAAGATACGGAATATACCTCGCAGCAGATAAGAGAGATGTTCGGAGAAGTTATTGAGCAGCTTGTAGACGGCGTAACAAAGCTCGGACAAATTTCTGTTAACGAAAGCGCGGAAGAAAGACAAAACGAAAACGTAAGAAAAATGTTCCTTGCAATGTCAAAGGATATCCGCGTTATCATTATCAAACTTGCCGACCGTATTCATAATATGAGAACACTTCGCTTTATGCCCGAAGAAAAACGGCGCTATAAAGCAAGAGAAACGCTCGAAATTTATGCGCCAATAGCTCACCGCCTCGGTATACGTTCTTTTAAGGAAGAGCTTGAAGACCTTGCGATAAGTTATCTTGACCCTGTTGCATACAAGGAAATTGAAAACACTCTTGAAACTCAGGTAGAATCCCGTCACGAATTTCTTGAATCAATAAAAAACCAAATCCGCGAAAGAGTTATAAAAGAAGTTCCCAACGCTCATATTTCCGGAAGAATAAAGTCCGTTCACGGAATTTATCGCAAAACCTATATGCAGCAAAGAACCATAGACGAAATTTATGATATTTATGCTGTTCGTATAATTGTCGACTCAATTTATGAATGTTATTTTTGCCTTGGCATTATTCACGATATGTATAACCTTATTCCCGGTAGATTCAAAGATTATATTTCAACCCCGAAGCCTAATATGTATCAGTCGCTTCATACCACGGTTATCGGAAAAGACGGTATTCCGTTTGAAGTTCAGATAAGAACATGGGAAATGCATCAGACTGCCGAATACGGTATCGCAGCTCATTGGAAATATAAGCTTGGAATTTCCGGTAAGGTTAAATTTGAAGAGCGTCTTGCCTGGGTAAGACAGCTTCTTGAAAACCAAAAGGAAAGCGATGATATTGAAGAAATCGTCAACACCATAAAAAACGATTTTGCTTCCGAAGAGGTTTTTGCTTTTACTCCTAAAGGTGACGTAATAAGCCTTCCTGTCGGCTCAACGATAATTGACTTTGCATATGCAATTCATTCCGCAGTCGGTTCAAAAATGATCGGGGCGAAGGTTGACGGAAGAATAACTACGCTCGACCATCAAATAAATAACGGCGAAATTATTGAAATTCTCACATCGTCCAATCCGAAAGGACCCAGCAGAGACTGGCTCAAAATTGCAAAGACAAGTTCAGCAAGAAGCAAAATAAAAAGCTGGTTCAAAAAAGAAAAAAGAGAAGAAAACATCATTGAGGGCAAAAATATTGTCGAACACGAATTTAAAAAGAACAACATAGTTCTAAACGAAAAACAGCTCAATGAATTTCTTTTGAAAATAGCGGAAAGACAGAAGCTCTCATCGGTTGACGACCTTTATGCCGCAATCGGCTACGGCGGTATTCTTTTTACCAATCTTCTTCCGAGAATTAAAGAAGCCTATGCTCAGCTTGTAAAGGAAAATCAACCAAAAGAGCCGGCAATACCTATTGCTCCCGAAAAGAAATATACAAGAAGTCCCGAAGGTATTGTAGTTGAAGGAATAGACAACTGTCTTATAAAATTCTCAAAATGCTGCAATCCGCTTCCGGGCGATGATATTATCGGCTTTATAACAAGAGGTCACGGTGTTTCAATTCACACTAAAAATTGTCCGAATGTTCCGAAAAATATTAAACAGTGCGCTGAGCCCGAACGCTGGATAAATGCCTGGTGGGAAAAGAAAGTCGAAAGCACATACCGTGTTTCCCTCGGTATTACTTGTCTTGACCGTGTCGGAATGCTTGCCGATGTTACGGGAATGATAGCAAATCTTCACGTGATGATTCATTCTATTTTTACAAAAGAAAGCAAAGACGGAAGGTTCATAATTTTCATTACCGTTACCGTCAACAGCGTTGAGCATCTTCAAAGCGTTACAGAAAAAATCAAAAAAGTAAAAGGCGTTCTTTCAGTCGAAAGAACAACAATATAAGGAAGCTATGATTAAATCTGATGTTCAGATTAATCAGTGATTTCTTAAAATAAAAATAAGGTTAAAACAGGGATCGTATATGAAAGCAGTTATACAAAGAGTTTCAAGAGCTAAGGTTACCGTTGGCGAAAGGGTAACGGGAGAAATTTCAAAGGGTTTTCTTGTTCTTCTCGGCGTAATGGACGGTGATACCGAAGAGCAAATGAAACTTCTTGCAAAAAAGGTTAGTGAAATTCGTATTTTCAACGATGAAAACGACAAAATGAATCTTTCGCTATCCCAAGTTTCCGGCAGTGTTCTTGTCGTTTCGCAGTTCACTCTTTGCGCCGATGTATCGCACGGAAGAAGACCTTCCTTTACACCTTCGGCTGCGCCCAATGCTGCAAAAGATCTTTATGAGAAGTTTTGCAAGGAGATCAAAAACTTAGGAATTTCCGACGTACAGACGGGAGAATTTGGCGCAGATATGAAGGTTGAACTTCTAAATGACGGACCTGTAACTATAATAATGAATACCGACGAATGGATGAAGAAGTAGGTAATTTTTATGGCACTTATTTTAAAAAGTATAAAGCTTAGCTGTATGCAAACCAACTGTTATCTTGTCTTTGACAGTGAAAAAAAGAATGCTTTAGTGGTTGATCCCGGCGAATACAATCAGGCGCTTGAAAATATGCTTAAAGAAAACAAAATCGAAAAGCTTGACTATATCCTTCTGACCCACGGACATTTTGATCACATATTGGGAACAAAAAAGCTATCGGATAACTTTGGCGGAAAAATTGTAATTCATAAAGATGATGAAATATGCCTAAGAGATAAAACCTATTCTCTTTCTTCGCCGTATGCATCGGGAGAAGCCGTTTGCAAGGCTGATATTCTTGTCGCTGACGGCGATAAACTGCCATTTGCTTCAAGGGATATAACCGTCATTCATACTCCGGGACACACTAAAGGCGGGGTGTGTTATCTTCTTGAAAATATGCTCTTTTCCGGCGATACACTTTTCAAGGGTACTGTAGGAAGGTCCGATTTTCCCGGCGGAGATTACAAAACTCTTTTGTCCTCGGCCGCAAAGCTCACAAGGCTTGAGGGCAATTATAATGTTTATCCCGGTCACGAAGATTTCACGACACTTGAAGAAGAACGATGGAGCAATCCTTACTGTCAGTAAAATGGACTAATAATATGAATCATGTAATAAAAAACCACAAATTTCAATATGAAACCAATAACCTCATAAGGGTTTTCTTTCCCGATGAAAAAATTACTGCAACCGATGAAAGAAATGATGACGAGCGTTATATTATAACTGAGCTTCTTGAAGAAGAAAACGGTGCAAAGGCTAAAATTGTTTTGTGTATTTCAAAAGGCAAAACAGAAAAAGAAGATTTCTTTGCGCTCAAAGAAAAAAGAGAAGATGACACAAACGACAGCTTTTTTGAAAGAAAGCTTGCGGTAATGCTTTTTGAAATGCTTTGCGCGGAAACGTCCTATACCCCTGTTTGGGGGATCCTCACCGGCGTAAGACCGGCTAAGCTTATGACCAATCTTTCAAAAAATCTCGGTGATGAAAAGGCGATGCTTTATTTTACCGAGGAGCTGAAAGTAAGCGGTGAAAAAGCCCGGCTTGCCCAAATGGTTGCAAAAAAAGAAAATGAGATCATAAAAAAGCAGAAAACCAATTCTTTTTCTCTTTATGTTTCAATTCCTTTCTGCCCGACAAGGTGCAGCTATTGTTCGTTTGTTTCCCATTCAAACGAACAGGCAAAAAAGCTTATGCCGAAATATACCGAGCTTCTTTGCATAGAAATTGAATATATCGGAAAAATTGCAAAAGAACTCGGCCTGTGTCTTGAAAGCGTTTATATCGGCGGCGGTACGCCAACGGCGCTTGACGCACAAAGTCTTAAAAAAGTAACCGATAAAATTTCAGAAAATTTTGACCTTAATGAAAATGTTGAATATACAATAGAATCGGGAAGACCCGACAGCATAACCGAAGAAAAACTTCGCGTTATAATGAACAGTAAAGCGCAAAGAATAAGCATAAATCCCCAAACCTTCAATGACAGCGTACTTGAAGAAATAGGAAGAAAGCATACATCGGCGCAAACTGTTGAAGCTATGCTGCTTGCAAGAAAAGTCGGTTTTAAAAATATAAATATGGATATTATTGCCGGACTTCCGACAGATACAACAGACAGCTTTGAAAACACACTTACAAAAGCGCTTTCTTTTGAACCGGAAAACGTAACCGTTCATACTCTTGCTCTAAAACGAGCCTCGACCCTTGTTACCGAGGCCAAACGCAGGGGTGATGCCGAATTGACGGCGGATATGCTTAATATTGCTTTTGAAAAGCTTTCTCAAAGCGGATATAAGCCTTATTATATGTACCGTCAGAGCAAATGTCTCGGAAATCTTGAAAATGTCGGCTGGGCAAAGGAGGGCTATGAGTGCAGATATAATATCTATATGATGGAAGAAACCCACAGTGTGTTTGCCGTCGGCGCCGGCGCGGTTACAAAGCTATGTAATCCTTATACACATCAAATCGAACGAATTTTTAATTATAAATACCCGTATGAATATATAGACAGCTTTTCTGAAATTCTTAAACGCAAGGACGCAATAAAAGATTTTTACTATTCAATTGATAAAAAACCGGAAACCTAAGTATCTACCTGATTATCTTAATTATATAGTTTTTAAAAACTTTATTCCTTGCGATGCGAATACTATGTGCCGCAAGAAGATATTATTTAAGGAGCATTTGCGGTGTTTACAGTTGAAATGATCAATACCAGACTTAAAGATGATGCTTTAGGTTTTGTTGAAGAATGTGAAGAATCGTACCACAGCCAGCTTAGGCTGCTGACTGAAAAAATCTGCAATAAAAAGGGCAGACAGCTAATTATGCTTGCAGGGCCGAGTTCTTCGGGCAAAACCACAACGGCGTCCATTATAAAGGATATTTCACAAAGACATTCTCGCGGCGCTTTTGTTGTATCCCTTGACGATTTTTATAAAAACGACGAAGAAACGATTTATTTTGAAGACGGCACACCGGATTATGAAACAATAGATGCGCTCGATACAGAACTTATTTCAGAATGTCTTTTGTCTCTTGAAAAAAGCGGAGAATGTTATCTTCCGAAGTTTGACTTTATAAAATCAAAAAGAAATGAAGAATTTACTTTACTGAAAGCCGAAAAGGACGACATTATTATTGTAGAAGGTCTGCACGCTATTAATCCGCTCATAACGTCTAAACTTGATATATCCTCGCTTACGAAGGTTTATGTCAGCGTTTCGTCAAGGATATTGAAAGATGAAAAAACCTTTCTTTCAAAAAGAGAGCTTCGCTTTATAAGGCGGCTTATAAGAGACTTTCACCACCGTAATTCTTCGGTTGATAATACTTTTTACCTTTGGAAAGCGGTAAGAATGGGGGAGGACAGATATCTTTTTCCGTTCAGCCGCCTTGCCGACGTAAGAATTGACTCGATTCACCCCTTTGAACCCTGTCTTTTTAAAGATGAGGCAATAAGACTTCTTGACCTGACGGGGTCTCATAGTGTATACTTTAAAACTGCAAAAGATCTTATTGACCGACTCGAATGTTTTGAAAGCTTAGATAAATCATATCTTCCCGAAAACTCACTTCTTAACGAATTTCTTGAATAATAAAGGAGATGTTATTTTGGCTGAAAGAAAAAAACAAAATCTTCTCACCGGCGCAGGCGTTCTTGCTATTGCGACTGTTTTTGTAAAGATTATTGGCGCACTTTACAAAATTCCGCTTACCAACCTTATAACCGTTGAAGGCTACGCCTATTTTACCGGTGCGTATGCAATATACAATCCTCTTTATGCAATGTCAATGGCGGGTCTGCCGGTTGCTGTTTCAAAGCTTGTTTCCCAAAATGTTGAGCTTGGAAAGATAAGAGACGCTCAGCGTATCTTTTCCGTTGCAAGAAAGCTTTTCCTTATGGTCGGACTTTTCGGAACGGTTATCCTTGCCGCCATTGCAGTTCCATGTTCAAGGCTTGTCGGTTCACCTCAAAATTACATAAGTATGCTTGTAATTGCACCTTGCATTCTTTTTTGCTGTTCGATGTCATCATTTCGCGGTTATTATGAGGGCTTGAACAATATGACCCCGACAGGCATTTCACAGGTTATAGAAGCCGGTGTAAAGCTTTTGTTCGGTCTTGCCGCAACTTATTATATGTTCAACCGCTGGTTAGGTCAGTACAGAGCAAATGCTGTTGACGGCGCTGCAAAGGTATTCGGCGTTGAGGTCAAAAACGAAGCTGAAGCGCTGAGCGTAATGTATCCGTATGTGTCGGCCGTAGCGATTGCGGGTGTAACTCTCGGTTCATTACTCGGTCTTGTTTACCTTTTCATAAGGTACAAGAGAAAAGGCTTCGGCTTTACAAGAGAGGAACTTGTCAACTCTCCGCCTGCGCAGTCGGATAAAATAATCCGTAAGGATATTATACGCATTGCCGCTCCTGTTGCTTTAAGCTCGTTTATTCTAAACATAAGCAATATAATAGACGACATAACTATCAGAACAAGACTTGCCCATGCCTTTAAAGTCGGCGGCGACATTATAAAAGGTATGTATGCTTCTTCTTTTGAGGCGGCTCAGACTCTTGACTCCGGTATTGCAAATTACCTTTACGGAACTCACGGTTCAATCATAAACATAAAAAATCTTATTCCGACAATTACTCTTACCCTCGGAATAAGCGCAATTCCCGTTCTTTCAAAGGCTTGGGCTACAAATAACTCAAAAGACGTAAAGTCAACCGTTGAGTCTGTTCTTCGAGTTGCAATGATGATAGCTCTTCCTGCCGGTTTCGGTATAGCGGCTCTTTCCGAACCGATACTAAAGCTTATGTATCCGCGTCAAAGCGATATGGTTCCCGTTGCCGCTCCGATGCTTGTGGTTTATGGACTTTTCCTTTTCCTTTTCTGTATTGCTTCTCCTGTTACTAATATGCTCCAGGCAATCGGAAGAACGGATATTCCGCTTAAAACCGTTGCAATCGGCTCGGTTGTGAAAATAGTTCTCAATTTTATTCTTATAGGTAACCCGAAAATCAATATTCACGGCGCTCCAATAAGTACGACCTGCTGTTATATTATTATGGTTGGTATCAATATAATTTCGCTTGCAAAGATAACCAACACAAAGATAAACTATGTTTCGGTTTTTCTTCGTCCGTTTATTGCGGCGGCTGTCTGCGGCGCAACGGCATTTGGCGCCTATTATATAACAAACGGAAAACTTGGTCTTGGAAACACAATATCAACCCTTATTTCTATTATTGTCGGAGCAGGATTTTATGCTGTTATTCTTCTTTTAATCAAGGGAATTGCAAAAGATGACCTTGAAATGATACCAAAAGGAGAAAAAATTGCAAAAATCCTTGAAAAATTTAAGCTATTAGGTTAAAATGTTGAAAATGGGGTATACAAATGGTAGATTACACTTTCAAAGATAAATACGGCTTTGAGGATCTTGTTGAAATAATGGCAATTTTGCGTTCTCCGGGAGGCTGTCCGTGGGATGCCGAGCAGACGCATGAAAGCATAAAAAAGGATTTCATTGAAGAAACGTATGAAGCCATAGAAGGTATCAACAAGAAAGACAAAGACCTCCTTTGTGAAGAACTTGGCGACGTTCTTTTGCAGGTTGTTTTTCACGCGCAGATCAGCTCTGAAAGCGGTGAGTTTGACATTTCTGATGTAACAGACGGAATTTGCAAAAAGCTCATTGAAAGACATCCTCACGTTTTTGCAAATATTGAAGTAAATTCAACTGACGATGTTCTTACAAACTGGGATACAATAAAACGCAAAAGCAAGGGACAGAAAACTCAGGGCAGTTCAATGCAGAAAATCCCGCGAGAGCTTCCGGCGCTTATGCGTGCGCAAAAAATTCAGAGCAAGGCTAAGAAAGCCGGCTTTGACTGGGAAAGCATAGAAGGCGCTTATGATTCGCTTGAAAGCGAGATAAAAGAGTTAAAATGCGCCGCTGAAAACGAAAGCAAAGAAAGAATAAAAGATGAATTGGGCGACGTGCTTTTTTCTGTTGTTAATGTTGCAAGGTTTCTTGCCGTTGACGCCGAAGAAGCGCTTACCGGTTCAAGCGATAAATTTATGAACAGATATCTCAAGGTCGAAACAATGGCGGCTGAAAGAGGTATAAACATGAAAGAGTCTTCAATAGAAGAGCTGGACAAGCTTTGGGTTGAAGCAAAAAATTCTGAATCCAACAAGGACTGATATAAGTCTTGTGGAAAATATATATTTTGGAGGAAAAAAGAAATGAATAAGACCGAATTGGTTGCTGCTGTTGCAGAAAAGGCCGAAATTTCAAAGAAAGATGCAGAAAAGGCTGTTTCAGCAGTATTTGAAGCAATTGAAGGCGCTCTTATTGCAGGCGATAAGGTTCAGCTTGTCGGCTTTGGCACATTTGATGTTAAAGAAAGATCTGCAAGAGAAGGTCGTAACCCGAGCACCGGTGAAACAATTTCAATCGCTGCTTCTAAGGTTCCTTCTTTCAAAGCAGGTGCTGCACTCAAGAAGGCAGTTAACTGATTATTAGGGAAGCGCTGATTTAATCAGAGGTTCCTTAAGTTAACGAAAAAGGGCTGTCTTTATGGCAGTCCTTGAATTTTTAAAAAGATAAAACCGAGGGGTTTATATGAGATTAGATAAATATCTTAAAGTTTCAAGGCTTATCAAAAGAAGAACAATAGCAAATGAGGTCTGCGATGCAAAGCACGTTACGGTTAACGGAAAAGTTGCCAGAGCTTCATACGATGTAAAAGTCGGGGATATGATTGAAATTCAGATGGGTGAAAGACTGATAAAAGCAAAAGTTCTTGTTGTGACGGAACACGCAAACAAGGAAGACGCACCGCTTATGTATAAAATAATCGAGTAATAGATTTAATTAGGCTTCCCTAAGTGTTTAATTGTGTATCTTCTGCACATGATAGATAAACCGCTTATTGCACCTTTTGCGTTCTATAAACTGCGAAGGGTGCATAATTTTTTAAAAGGGGGCATTTTATTATGACAGAAGACAGCAAAATAGCTTATCCGCACAGCCTTATTCTTGAAGACCGAAAAAAACTGAATTTGACCGGTGTTACCGATGTTGACAGCTTTGACGAAACAGCAATAATTGCTTTTACGGACTATGGGGAGCTCACAATTAGCGGAACATCGCTTCACATCAGTAAGCTCAATATTGACAATGGGGAACTGAGCGTTGAAGGAAATATATCAGGTTTGCAATATATAGATCAGACACCGAAAAGCCGTGGCTTTTTCGCAAAGATGTTTAGATGATATATTCTGTTTCAACTTCGGTTCAGATAAGCAATTTCCTTTCGGCATTAGGGCTGGGCTTTATTCTTGGAATAATATATTTTATTATTGAATTTATCCGCAAAACAATCAGCAAAAAAAGGTGTGCTGTTGTGGCGCAGGATATTATATTTTCTCTTGCAGTGAGCTTTCTTGAATTTGTTTTTATGCAAATTTATACCGACGGAGAGGTAAGAAGCGATTTAATACTTGCTTCGGCCTTCGGTTTTACGGTTCTTTGTTTGAGTGTTGGAAAATATATCAGAATGGCGCTAAACAAAATTTCTGCAAGTGTTAATCGTATAATTTTATTTTTTACATTGCCGATTCGCATTCTTAAAAAATGCATTGTGGCTTTATTAAAAAAATTTAAAGGCAGTATAAAGATACAAAAAAGCGATAATGAAAAAAAGAAACCCGAAAAGAAAAAAACTTTTGGCGACAGATGCAGGCCAAAAAAGAAAAAAATAAAAAAATAAAAAAATTAAAAAATCCTCTTGAAAATAATTGATTATACTTATATAATAATATAAATAGAAATATATTCATATGGCGATTAAGGAGATGTTTAAACTGGCTTTCGATGTTGCTAAAACCAAAACGGGCAAAAAAAGTAAATTTATAAGAAATATTGTTGTTGTTTTTGCAATTATAGCAATTGCTGTTGCGGCGACAGTCAGCACTATCAACTACAAAAAGGCCAACGCTTATAACAAAGAAGCTGAAAAGGTTTCACAGGAGATTGAAACATACAAAGAAGATACCAGTGAAATTCAAGCTTTGATTGACGGTGAAGGCTTTGATGAATATTGCGAAAAAATCGCAAGAGAAAAATATGGATATGCAAAACCCGGCGAATATGTAATTTACAATTCGTCACATGAAAAATAAATCGGGAGGATAAATCTCTAATATGCTCGAAATCGGTTCAATTGTCCATGGAGAAGTTACTTCAATGACTTCGTTTGGGGCTTTTATTTCTTTGCCTGACGGGAGCAGCGGAATGGTACATATTTCTGAAATTTCGCCTTCTTATGTCAATGATATCAAGGATTTTCTTTCGGAAGGTCAGGAAGTTAAGGTTAAAATTATTGAGGTCAACGAAAAGGGTAAAATCAGCCTGTCAATCAAAAGAGCTTTGGATGAAAGCGATCGGCGCCGCCCTTCGGGAAATAAGCGTCCGGGCGGAAAGTCAAGACGCATGAGCAGTAATATCTGGCAGGGGCAGCAAAAAAGCAATGAACCGATGTCATTTGAAGATATGATGGCTAAATTCAAGCAAGAAAGTGATGAAAAAATTATCGATCTTCGTCGTTCCGGTGAATCCAAACACGGTGGCGGCTACTCACGCCGCGGGAACAAAAACAATTGATTAAAAAGGAATCTCTGATTAAATCACGCTTAGGGCTTAATACTCATCTTGCTTGCAAATTTTCCGTAATACTTTGCCAAAATACTCGGCAATACACAAAGTATTGCCTGCGTTTTTGGCTTTGTCTTACGAAAAATTTGCTAATCAATATGAGCATTAGATT
>CANQLQ010000010.1 GCA_947624755.1 uncultured Clostridia bacterium
CTTTCAAAGCTTTCGGGCGGAAAGAAAATCTATGTAAAGGTTATAGCTGTCAATGCATATAAGCAGAACAGCGCATATAGTAAAGCAGCTTCTGTAACGGTTAAAAAGTAAAAAACTAATTTGGGTTTTCGTATAAACAACCCCACAAAATAAAACGATCGAGCAGCCTAAAAGGGTTGCCCGGTCGTTTTAGCTTTTCACGCTTTCGCTGGTTCGGTCATCTTGTTTAAAGTTACACATGGACAATACCTATTGTTCTGTATTATACCGTTCATGGCGGTTGAGTTCTCCTCGTGGTTTTTGTTTTTGCTAAACTTATTTTAAGGAAGCGCTGATTAATTCAGTCAGAGCTTACCTAACAAAATTCAATTTTTTTATACTATTTTTATTTACATATTTTTAAAAAAGTATTGAAATAAGATATTATTAGAGTTATAATATTTTTAACTATTCTGTGCAGTTAAAAGCTGTGTAACAGTTTATTTTTTTACTGCACCTTGTTTAAAAGGGGAACGACAATGTTAGGTAAGTTTGTCAAAGTCCGTGTGACTTCCCCAATGAACTCTTTCAATAAACGTTTTGGTTATAAATATAAGCTTAATTACGGCCTGATTGAAAGCAATCATTCTCAAAAAAACACCGTTCAGGGTGCCTATATAATGGGAATCAATCATCCTGTTCGCAATTTTGACGGCCGCGTTATTGCAACTGTAAAGCGTTTTGGCGGAAAGGGCATTGTGTGGGTCGTTGCACCAAAAAGTACAAGATTTATAAATCACGATATAAAACGTGCAATTGATTTTGCCGAGGCAAAAAACGGCTACAGTCTTGAATGTTTGTATGAAAGCTCTTGCGGCGCAGTTGTTTTCACCGGACAAAAAAATGAAATTAAATTTCTTCTTATAAGAAACAAAAGAAGCGCCCATTGGGGATTTCCAAAGGGTCATATAGAAATGGACGAAACCGAAAAAGAAACTGCAATGCGTGAAGTATTTGAAGAAACCGGAATTAATATAAAAATTATATCCGGCTTTTATCAAAGCTCCGAATATACAATTCAGGGTAAAATAGAAAAATCGGTTGTCATTTTTCTTGCCGAAGCGAATAATATTGATTATAAGATTCAGGAAGAAGAAATAGAAGAGTGCGGCTGGTTCGACTACGAGAGCGCAATGAAAACCCTTAATTATGAAAACGACAAGCGTATTCTTTTGTTAGCTCAACAGTATCTTGACGAAAACGGTTATTAAAGAACCGCCGGACTTAAATGTGCGAATATACTGTAAAATATACTAAAGAAAGGACGACCGTGAACGCTCACTTAGGGTTCAATTTTGCCCTTTTTGAGCTGTATCTGTATCGCAGGGTAACTTTATGGCTCAAACCATAGCCGAGTTTTTTGTAAATAACCTTGGCGGAAAGATTTCTGATGAACTTATTTGCTTTTTGATTTCACTTTTACCGATACTTGAACTTCGGGGCGGTCTTATTGCGGCAAAGATTCTTGGCGTCGGGTTTTTGAAGGCTTTCGTAATTTGCTATGTCGGCAATATGCTGCCGATACCGTTTATACTTTTATTTATACGAAAAATATTTAATTGGCTCAAACGCTTCAAAAAAATCAATTTGTTCATTGAAAAGCTTGAAATGCGTTCGATAAGAAAAGCCGATAAAGTAAAAAAATACAGACTGTGGGGTTTGCTGTTGCTTGTTGCGATTCCGCTTCCCGGAACGGGAGCATGGACGGGAGCTTTAGCGGCGGATCTGCTTGATATACGTATAAGGGCTTCTTTCCCCGTTATCGCCGCAGGGGTATTAATAGCCGGACTTATTGTTTCGGCTCTTTCCTATGGACTTTTCGGTGCGCTTGGTATATGAACTAAATAGTATTTTAAAACTGATCTCGTTTATTGGCGGTATCGGTTTTTTTTTTGCAAAGTTTAAATACATATTCTTTATATATGAATAATTTGATAAACTTTTTTGGATAATTTCACAAAAATCAAGTCGGTTTATTGACAATTATATTCGTCTACAATATAATTTTTATAGTTTATAAAAAAGCCGTTGCAAAAGCTTTTGGCTTTACACAGTCAATTTAAAAAATTTTTTAAATGAGATTATTATGAATGTTTACGATTTTGATAATACCGTATATGACGGTGAAACACTTGTGGATTTTATTCTTTATTACATCGTTCACGATTTTGGAATATGGAAGTATATTCCGAAGCTTTTGGTTATTTGGTTAAAAGACAGCTTTCATCTATTTACGCTGGAGCAGGCCGTTGAGGCATATGCCTCTTTCCTTGAAGGTTATTATGTTCATATAGATAACCTTCAGGAAAATACAGTCAAATTTTGGGATAAGCGTCAAAAGAAAATCAAACCATTTTATGATGAGATAAGGCGGGACGACGATGTTTTTGTGACCGGTACGACTGATTTTATATTTGAAGAAATTGCAAAAAGAATGGGTATAAAAAACTATATAACTTCCGCTGTTGACAAGAAAACAGGTAAGTTTACAAGACTTTGCTTTCTTGAAAACAAAGTGAAATATTTTAAAGAGCAATATCCGAATGTCCAAATTGAAAATTTTTATACCGATTCAATGAATGATAAATCAATGATGGATATAAGTAAAAATGTCTATCTTGTAAAAAAGAATAAAATAAAAAAGATAAAGTGAGTGATTAAAATGGGTAAAATTACCGATTTCCTTGACAGTAAAATTATTCAAAAAGATGTTGGCGAAAAAACCTATCTAACTTGGAAAGAAACCTTGTCATATGCCGTCGGACGCGGTGCGCAGGGTATGAACACAAGTATGACAAGTTCAAAGTATATCAACTTCTTTTTGACAAATGTTCTTTTCAAAAAGCTAAAAGACCCGATGGGAGTTGCATCGAAAATCAGATTTTACTGCGGTATTTTTGATGCTGTAAATGACCCTGTCATGGGTGTTATAGTAGACCGTACAAGAACAAAAGAAGGTCAGATGCGGCCTTACATAAAATGGGCTCCGCTTTTCGTTTCGCTTGTAATGGTGCTTTTCTTTATCGGTTCTGCCAATGCCGCGCCGTGGATCAATATCCTTTACACAACGATTCTTTTTGTCGGTCTTGACGTTACCTATACCGCTTTTGATATTCCTATGGGGGCGCTTGCTTTTTCGGTTACATCGAATGGTGTTGAGAGGACAAAGCTGTTCGGTATAAGCTCAATTACCCGTTCTGTTCTCGGCGCACTTCCAATGGTTTTTGTTGCCGGAGCTTCATTTCTTCCGTATTTCAAAAATCACACCGCTCAGTCATACCTTACCTCAGCTATTATTTCGGCTGTTTTAATCATTGTACTTACACGTTTTACATATAAGAACACAAGGGAAAGAGCAAGACATCAGGAAAATGTTCCGTCCGTTAAAGATTGCTTCAAGCTTCTTTTCCAAAACAGACCGCTGCTTATGCTTTTCCTCGGAAATGTTTTCTTTGTACTTTGCAAAATTCCGGAGCAGGTTTCGGCATATTTTGTTTCCGACCTTTTGTTTGAAAGAAGATATAATGTTTTTATTGACGTAATAAAGTTCCCGGCTTCGATTCTTGCAGGCCTTTTTGTTCCGAAAATTGCCGAAAAGCTTGGCGAAAGATCCGACCCGAGAAAGTTTTATCAGATTTGTTGCTTAGCCGCTATAGCGATAAATGTTCTTTTTGCGGTTTGCACCTACAACGGCCTTCTTTCAAAGGAAGCCGGAGTGAGCGTCTCTTTGATAACCGGTATTATGGTCGTAATTTTCACCGGTCTTTCGGTTATTCCAATGGAATTTAAAAACCTTATGCAAAAGGAAATGGAAGCAGAAACCGTTGACTATATTGAATGGAAATCCGGCAAACGTGTTGAGGGTATAATGCTTTCAATTATGTCCTTTACCGGTAAAATTGAAAACACATTTTCTTCATCAATAGGTCTTTCTATCCTTGGTCTTACAGGCTATATTGCTCACGAAGAAGGTTCCCTTGTACAGAATTTGGCAACAAACAGGGCCTTGTTCCTTATGACAACCATAGTTCCTGCCGTTGGATATTTACTTATGTTGATACCGATGCATTTTTATAACATTACGGCAAAGAGCCACAAAAAGATGATGGAAGATATTATGATAAGAAGAGCCGCTCTTGCCGAAAGCAGAGAAAGTGCCGAAAACGCAGAATAAAATATTTGTGAAAGGATAGGACTGTCACAAATTGACTTTTTCAAGAATCGCGTAGGGACACCCTGCGTGGCACCATGTAATTTTGGGCGACCACATGGGGTCGCCCCTGCTGTGGCAGCACCTTTTAATAATATGAATACTACCAAACTTACTTTTATTGCAGATACACATCATTTTTCAAGAACGCTTGCAAAACCGGGCAGAGCCTATGACCTGAGAAGCGGCTCGGATCAGAAATGTCTTAATGAAACCGGAGCGATAATCGACGCTGCCTTTTCATATATTGCAAAAAGTGATACAGACGCCGTTATGATTGCCGGAGACATAACCAATGACGGTGAAATGGTCAGCCACGAGGAATTTAGACAAAAACTTTATGCACTTCAAAAGAAAAAGAATGTTTATATAATTTCCGCTACGCATGACTGGTGCTGTGACGAAAACCCAAGAAAATTTGAAGGTGATAACGTAAGTCACGATGTGCCGACAATGCCGCACGAAAAACTTCGCGATTATTATTTTGACTTTGGTCCGAAGCAGTCATGCTCGGAATTTATAACTCATCTTGGAACTTGTTCGTATACCGTTGATATCGGAGAAAACGTACGCCTTCTTGCGCTTAATGATGATCAAAACGGAAAGGGCAGAGCGGGCTTTAAAGACGACCATTTTGACTGGATAGAAAATCAAATAAAAAAAGCAAAAGCCGACGGTAAAATAATGATAGGAATGGAGCATCATCTTCTTATCGCTCATGTACATCCGCTCATTACCGGCGGAGGGACTTGTGTCGGGGACAGGGAGATAGTTGCGTCAAGACTTGCAGATGCAGGACTTCGTTATATGTTTGTCGGTCATTCACATATGCAGGCCATTGACAAGTTTACATCTGAAAAAGGAAACTCCATAACCGAAGTAAATGTCGGCTCTCTTTGCGGTTATCCGTCACCGATAGTTAATGTTACCGTAACTGACGACGGGCTTGAAATTGAAACCGATCACGTTAAAAATTTTGTTTATGACGGTGAAGTTTGCGACACAATTGCTTTTACGGCAAAAAAGGCATATGATCTTATTGACCGTGTTTTTGAAAGTGTTGATATGGGCAAAAAAGAATTTTCTGACAGGCTTACCGCTTTGCAGCTAAACGGAGAAAAGCTTGCGCCGCTTTATTATGTCGCAAAACCGCTTTTAAAGGCGGTTGACAAAATGACAGTAAAAGATCTTTATAAATTGCTGAAAACGCTGAGACTGGCTGATAATGTTCAAAAAAGCGATATTATTCCTTACGCTAACAAACCGGTTACCGATTTTATGCATGAGTTTCTTCTTTCCTTTATGGACGGTTCAACAAAGAGACATGAAGAGGGAAGCGCTTATTATAATATTGTAATGAGTGTCGGCGATGCTCTTGTAAAAATTAAGCCGTGCAAATTAACCGGAGATTTCAGACAGACGCTTCATAACGTGGTCTGCGGTAATGAATATAATATAAATCATTGCAAAATATAAATAAATTTAAAACACCCGATTTTTACAAGCGTAAAGTCGGGTGCTGATTTTTATATTGAATTTATATCATAAGGCGTACGCTGATAAACAAAGTAGTTAAGCCAGTTCGAGAACATAAGCGAACCGACATTTCTCCACGTTATAATAGGCTTTTTGCCCGGGTCATCATCGGGAAAATAGTTATAGGGAAGTTTAATATCAAGACCTTTTTTCAAATCTCTGAAATATTCATTTGCGAGAGTATCGGCGTCATATTCGGAGTGTCCGGTGACGTAAAAGTTACGGCAATCAAGGTCGGATACGATGTGAACCCCGGCTTTGTCGGAATAAGAAATCACCTGCAAATCCTTGCAAAGAGAAATATCGGAAAGTCTTATTTCGGTATGTCGTGAATGGGGAACAAAATATTTTTCGTCAAATCCACGAAGAAGCGGGTGATATAGATCAAGCGGTTTGTGTTCAAAAACCCCGAACATCTTTTCGGGAAGCTTATATTTAGGTATTGAATAGTGATAATACAAAGCTGCCTGTGCTCCCCAACAGATATGAAAGGTCGAATAAACGTGCGTTTTTGACCATTCAAAAATTTGGCATAGCTCTTCCCAGTAATCAACTTCTTCAAATTCCATAAGTTCAACCGGTGCGCCTGTTATTATCATGCCGTCATACTTATTATCTTTAATGTTGTCAAAAGTATTGTAAAATTTAAGCATATGGTTTTCGTCCGTATGCGTTGATTTATGAGTTGCCGTCTGAAGAAGCTCAATATCAACCTGCAAAGGCGAATTACCCAAAAGGCGCAGAAGCTGAGTTTCCGTGTCGATTTTGGTCGGCATTAGGTTAAGGATAACAATTTTAAGCGGTCTGATGTCCTGACATTTGGCACGGCTTTCAGTCATTACGAATATATTTTCATTTTCAAGACTTTCCCTTGCCGGAAGTCGGTCATCTATTTTTATTGGCATAAGTTTCACCGGCCTTGTCTAAAAAGTAAAAGTTATTATAACAAATCTATAATCTTTTGACAACGATTATAAAGAAATATTTTGACTGTCGAAGCAGGGGCGACCCCATTTGGCCGCCCGGAGAACAATTTCAAATTTTACAGCAAATCTTCATTATAATTAGCACGAGAGCCGCCGATAAACTTAGGACGTGTTCTTGCCGCAGTAATTATAGCCTTACCAATCTTATTTTCTGAAAGTCTCAGGGGAACCGCAACATCTTTAAGGTGCATTCCGATAAGTGTAAGACCGATATCAAGACCTGCGTCCGCTTTGATGTGTTCAACAGCAACAGGATTACTGAAATTAGAATAAGCAGTTGTTGCAAAAGATCCGCCTGCTTTAGGCAGAGGTTTAACATTAACCGGTTCATATCCGCGTTTTTCTGCAATTTCGCGCTCTATTATTAAAGCTCGGTTAAGATGCTCACAGCATTGAGCGGCAAGAAAAATTCCCTTTTCGCAAAGAACAGGATAAATTGCACTAAACACAGCTTCAGCAGCTTCAAGTGTAGAGCCTTGTCCGATATGGCTTCCCATAATTTCGCTCGATGAACAACCGATTACAAGAAGATCGCCTTTTTTAAGTCCCGACTTTTCAATGAGTTCATTGATAACATCAAGAGACTGTTTTTTTATAATATCAAAATCCAAAACAATTACCTCTCAAAATGAATTATAATATGCTTTATGTGATGTCTGCCGCCTTGTTTCTCTATAAAGATAAGGCGGAAAAATTTTTTTAGCAAATTAAAACACCCTCAGTCAGGGCTTCTTTGATGATAATATCACTTAAACTTAAAAATGTCAATCGGAGATTCTTTTAAATAAGGGTGATGAAGATTATTTTTTGCCAAAATTGTTGAAATTTTTTAAATATTATAATAAAATGCAACTGTCATAAATTTACCTTTATAATTAGTAAATTAAAAATGTACAGTTTGGGGTAGTTAATTATGAAAGAAAAAAATAATAAGACCAAAAAATACCTGATACTTTATAATTATTATAAGCAGCTCATTATCTCGGGCGTCCTTGTTGAAGGGGAAAAAATGCCTTCTGTACGCAAATGCTCCTTAAATTTTGAAATGAGCAGAACAACGGTTGAAACCGCATATGAAATGCTTGCCGCCGAAGGGTATATTATATCAAGACCCCAAAGCGGATTTTATGTTTGCGAAGTCGATTTCAAGCGTTTTGAGTCGCTGAAAAAATTTGATGAAAACACTGCCGAAAAGTCTGAAAATATAAGATTTAACCTCGCTTCGTCCTCGGGTGATAAAGACAGCTTTAATTTTACTCTTTGGAGAAGGTATGTAAAAAGTGCGCTAAGACAAGACGAAAGACTTCTTTTTTACGGTGAGCCTCAAGGTGAAGAGGATTTAAGAAAAGCAATATGCTCGTATGTAGAAAATGAAAGGGGAGTTGTATGCAGCTTTTCTCAGATAGTAGTAGCGGCAGGCACGCAAAGCCTGTTAGGTATTTTATGTTCAATTACAAAAGATATCAAAAATGTTTCATTTGTCGGCTCTGAGTTTGAACAGGCAAAAGCTGTTTTTGAAGATTACGGCAAAAAAATTTCGTCTGAAAATATCTTATCGGGCGGCAAGACATCAGACAGAGAATCGTCTTTGATATACACCTGTGCGTCTCATACGAATGATACCGGAAGCGTGCTTTCTTCAAACGAAAGAAGGAAATTACTCGAATATGCTGACAAAAACGGCTGTCTTATAATTGAGGACGACTTCGACAGCGAATTTCGCTATGATAAAAAGCAAATTCCGTCCCTTCAGGGAATGAATGGGGGACAGAATGTAATATATATAGGAACTTTTTCAAAACTGCTTTTGCCGTCAATACGAATAAGCTTTATGGTATTACCGCTTAGCCTTACAGAAAAATATTATGAAAGAAGGTCTTTATATAACCAGACTGCGTCTAAAGCTGAGCAAATAGCACTATGCCAGTATATTCGTGACGGACATCTTATGGCGCAAATAAGAAAGCAAAGAAAACAGTATGCCGCAAAATCAAGGTACATATGCGGCAGGGCTCTTGAAATTTTGCCGAAAAATATATCTTTCAAAGAATGTATGGCAAGCTATCTTATTGAAGTGAAAATAAAAACCGGACTTTCGGCCGAAGAAATTTGTAAAAAGGCATTGAAAAAAGGCTTAAAAATGAAGTCGCTTGGCGAAAAGAGCGGTACGGCATCTTTTTTAATTTCCATAGCGGGCTTTGATATTGCTTACACCGATGAATTATTGAAAATTTTTGCCGAGCTTCAAGAATAGCTTATTTATTAATTTCCGAAAGTCTTTTTTCAAATTTATTTTTCCTCGTATCTGTCGGAACCGAAGTCGGATAATCCCCGTTGAAACAAGCTGAACAGAAGTTGTCGCAATTTATAAGTTTTGAAAGATCTTCAATAGGGAGATAACCGAGAGTGTCGGCGCCGATAGCTTTTGCAATTTCGGGAATACTCATTTTATTTGCGATGAGATGTTCTTTTGAATCTATATCCGTTCCGTAATAGCAGGGATTAAGAAACGGCGGCGAAGATATTCTCATATGAATTTCTTTTGCACCTGCGTCGCGAAGGAGTTTTACAATTTGACCGCTTGTCGTACCTCGGACGATTGAATCGTCAATTAGAACAATGCTCTTTCCTTTTACTGTATCTTCAACAGCGCTTAGCTTTATTTTTACTTTATCAATTCTGTTGCTCTGACCGGGGGAAATAAAGGTTCTTGCGATGTACTTGTTTTTTATAAGTCCAATAGAGTAGGGTATTCCTGATTCTCTGCTGAAACCAAGCGCGGCATCAAGACCCGAATCGGGAACACCGACAACCACGTCAGCATTTGCCGGAAATCTTTGGGCAAGAATTTTACCTGCACGGACTCTTGCGGTATGAACGGAAACATTTTCAATTATTGAATCCGGTCTTGCGAAGTAAATATATTCAAAAATGCAAAGCTTTTTTGGTTTTTTATTGCAGTGTTCACGTCTTGAAACAATACCGTCTTTTGAAAAAACAATAATTTCGCCCGGCTCAAGCTCTCTTATTAACGTCCCGCCGATTGCGGTGACCGCGCAGCTTTCGGAAGCGACAATATATGTTCCGTCAGGAAGCTGTCCAAAACAAAGGGGTCTGAATCCGTATGGGTCACGAACTGCTATCATTTTTGCACTTGACATTAGGCAAAGCGAGTATGCTCCGTCAAGACTGTTCATGGCTGCGCTGACCGCATCTTCAATTGAAGGAGCCATAAGTCTTTCTCTTGTCACGATATATGCAATTGTTTCAGTGTCGCTTGTTGTATGGAAAATTGCTCCGGTAAGCTCAAGCCTGTCACGCAAAGTCGCCGCATTTGAAAGGTTTCCGTTGTGAGCAATCGCCATTTTACCTTTTTGATGATTAACTTCAATCGGCTGACAATTGTTTCGGTTTGTTGCTCCTGTTGTACCGTAGCGGCAATGACCGACAGCCATATTACCGTGAGGTAATTTTGCAAGGTTTTCTTTTGTAAAAACCTCGCTGACAAGCCCAAGGTCTTTGTGGGAATAAAATAATCCGTCATCATTAACAACAATTCCGCAGCTTTCCTGACCTCTGTGCTGAAGTGCAAAAAGCCCATAATAGGTAAGGGAGGCAACGTCGATTGTGTTCTGACTAAATACTCCGAACACACCGCATTCTTCATGAATACTCATTTTGGAGTTCTTCCTTTCTTTCAATTGTTCTGTTCGACGGGAATGTTGTCCCAACGCTTTCCTTAAATATTATGATTTACATTTTTGAGAGCCGCCGCGATAAAGCCTTTGAAAAGCGGGTGAGGTTTATTTGGTCTGCTCTTAAATTCCGGGTGGAACTGAACTCCGACATAAAAATCTCTGTCTGTAAGCTCTACCGTTTCAACAAGGCTGTTATCCGGAGAAGTACCGCTGAAAGTCAGACCTGCTTTTTCAAGAGTGTCTCTAAAATCGTTATTTAATTCATAGCGATGTCTGTGACGTTCATATATAAGCGAGCTTTCATAGCATTTTTCCATAGTTGTGTCAAGAGCTATCTTACACGGATATGAACCGAGACGAAGTGTTCCGCCTTTTGCAACCTCGTCGCTTTGTCCGGGCATAAAGTCAATGACCTTGTTCGATGTTGTACTGTCAAATTCGCCGGAGTTGGCGTCGGCAATACCGAGTACATTGCGCGCATATTCAATAACGCAAACCTGCATACCGAGACATATTCCGAAAAATGGAACATTGTTTTCCCTTGCATATTTAACGGCAAGGATCATACCTTCAATACCGCGGCTTCCGAATCCGCCCGGAACAATAATACCGTCAAGTCCGCAAAGCTTTTCCTTTACACTTTCTTCGGTTATTTCTTCGCTGTCTATCCAGTCAATTTTAATGTGTGTATTATGAAAATAACCTGCATGGCGAAGGGCTTCGGCAACGGAAAGATAAGCGTCGTGAAGCTGAATATATTTGCCGACAAGACCGATATTTACTGTATATTTGCGGTTTTTGATTTTCTCAACCATTTGCGTCCATTCACTAAGGTCGGGATTTTTATTTTCAAGACCTAGTTCACGGCAGACAACCGAAGAAAAGTTCGATTTTTCAAGCATAAGCGGCGCTTCATAAAGAATAGGCAATGTTATGTTTTCAATTACGCAATCCTTTTTTACGTTGCAGAAAAGCGCGATTTTGTTAAAAATTGACTCTTCAAGATGTCTGTCGCAGCGAAGAACAATAATATTAGGATTTATACCCATACCCTGAAGCTCTTTTACTGAATGTTGAGTAGGCTTTGACTTGTGTTCGTCCGAGCCGCTGAGAAAAGGAACAAGGGTCACATGGATAAAAAGGCTGTTTTCTTTGCCGACTTCAAGCGATATCTGACGAACGGCTTCAATAAAGGGCTGAGATTCAATGTCGCCTATAGTACCGCCGATTTCGGTAATAACTACATCTGCCTCAGTTTTTTTCCCGACAGAATATACGAAGTCCTTTATTTCGTTTGTGATGTGGGGAATGACCTGAACCGTTGAGCCGAGATATTCACCTCTGCGCTCTTTGTTGAGAACATTCCAATAAACCTTACCTGTTGTAAGGTTTGAATATTTGTTTAGGTTTTCGTCAATGAATCTTTCGTAATGACCGAGGTCAAGGTCGGTTTCCGCTCCGTCTTCCGTAACATAAACCTCACCGTGCTGGAAGGGACTCATTGTGCCGGGGTCAACGTTAATATAGGGGTCGAGCTTCTGAGCCGCGACTTTATATCCTCTTGCTTTGAGAAGTCTGCCGAGTGAAGCGGCAGTTATGCCTTTGCCGAGACCGGAAACAACACCGCCTGTCACAAAAATATATTTTGTCATATAATCACCTTCCTATGCACTATTTTCCGCTGTCTCCGTAGTTTGAAAGAACACGGGCCGAAGGGTCGTTTACGTTGCAGCCCTCCCAATCCTTATTAGGCATCCAGAAGTCAACTATCATTTCAGCCTGACCGGGATAATATTTTTCAAAAATTTCACGGTAAAGAAGAGATTCCTTGGTAAATGGGGCGGCGTGGGTATATTTTTTGCAAAGGGTCTGCATTTGCTCATCGGTATATTTCGTTTCGGCATATTCTTTAAGGTAATCAACCATTGAGTGTCCGACTGCGTCTGAGAAAGCTGCCTTTTCCCTAAAAAGAATATCGTGTGGAAGATAAGAGCCTTCAAAAGCGTGCCTTAAAAGATATTTGCCTTTTCCGTATTTGTTGAGCTTAAGTTCCGGGTCGACCGACATAACGTATTTTACGAAGTCAAGGTCACCGAACGGAACTCTTGCCTCAAGCGAGTTTACGCTTATGCAGCGGTCAGCACGAAGAACATCATACATATGAAGCTCACGAAGTCTTTTTTCCGCTTCTTTTTGAAAAGCTTCCGCGCTCGGTGCAAAGTCAGTATATTTGTAACCGAAAATTTCGTCTGAAATTTCGCCGGTAAGAATGACCCTGATGTCGGTTTGCTCGTGTATAGCCTTACAGATAAGATACATACCCATGCTTGCACGAATCGTTGTGATATCGTATGTACCGAGAAGGGCGATAACCGTTTCAAGGGAAGAAAGAACGTCTTCTTTTGAAATGATAATTTCTTTGTGGTCGCTTCCTATATAATCTGCAACCTGCTTTGCATATTTAAGGTCAATTGCGTCCTCGCTCATACCGATTGCAAAAGTTTTTATCGGGTCTTTGCTTCTTTTCTGAGCTATTGCGCAGACAAGGGAGGAATCAAGACCGCCCGAAAGAAGAAAACCGACCTTTGCGTCCGCAACAAGTCTTTTGTCAACTCCGGCAACAAGCTTGTCATGAATTTTTTTGCATACCGTTTCAAGGTCGTCATAACAAACTTTATCTACTTTTGCAATATCGTTATAGCAGATAAATTCGCCGCCTTTGTAATAATGTCCCGGAGGGAACGGCATAACCTTTTTGCAAAGTCCGACAAGGTTTTTGGCTTCGCTTGCAAAAACAACAGAGCCTTTTTCACTGTAGCCGTAATAAAGCGGACGGATTCCGATTGGATCTCTTGCGGCAATATATTCTTTCTTTTCTCCGTCATAGATTATAAGGGCAAATTCGGCGTCAAGCATTTTAAACATATCCGTACCGTATTCTTTATAAAGCGGAAGAAGAATTTCGCAGTCGGAGTCACTCTCAAAAGTATATTTGCCTTCAAGCTCTCTTTTAAATTTATCAAAGCCATAGATTTCACCGTTGCATACAAGAAAGTTTCCTTCCAAAGAAAACGGCTGCATACCCGACGCAGTCAGACCCATAATTGCAAGACGGTGAAAACCGAGAAGACCTTTTCCCGTATCAATAATACGGCTGTCGTCCGGACCTCTTGAAACGGTTTTTGAAAAACCGTCTTTGAATAGTTCCATATCTGCATCACAGCCGCAATAACCCATAATTGAACACATAAACTATACCGTGTGATGAACCAAAACCTAAAGAATCCCCGATTAATTCATCAACTATCCTTTCTCTTTTTCATAAATAGAGCGCTAAAAAATACCGATAAAACAGGCAACGCACAAATTGAGCAAAAGCTCAATTTGTGTGCCTTTTTTATAATATTTTATAAATTTCTAATTTAACAATAATTATCTGACACCGAAAAGAAGATCGCCGTAACTCGGATAAGGCCAGTATTTCTTTGAGCACATTGTTTCGGCTTCATCGCAGGCAAGTCTGAGAATGCTCATTTGTGAAAGCAGGTTATCTCTGATTGCATAAGCTTCTTCGCAGATATCATCGTAATCGGCAATTTTGACAACAATATCTTCAAGTGTTTCAACTTCAACCGAAATTCTGTCGGTAAGCTCTGAAAGCTTTTTAATTGTTGATTTTTCATAACCGCAGGTAATGCTTGAGTCAACCTCAAGCTTTGTTTTAGCCGTTTTTGCAAGGTCATAAACATAGCCGCTGACAGCCGGAAGGATATCCTTCTTAACCATATCAACCATAGTTGTAGCTTCAATGATAATAGTCTTGCAATAGTTTTCAAGCATAATTTCCATTCTTGCCTGAAGCTCTGCTTTAGTATAAATATGATGAGCGGTAAGCATATCTACGTTCTTTTTGTCAAGAAGGTGAGGCATACAATCCGCTGTTGTGCGATAGTTTAGAAGGCCTCTTTTCTTGGTTGCTTCTTCTATCCAGCTGTCGTCATAGCCGTTTCCGTTGAAGATAATACGTTTGTGATCTTTAATGGTCTTTTTGATCATTTCGTGAAGCGCTGTGCTGAAGTCTTCTGCGCCTTCAAGTCTGTCTGCATAAATTTTAAGAGATTCGGCGACTGCCGCGTTGAGCATAATGTTTACGCAGGCAATTGAGTTTGACGATCCGAGAGCTCTGAATTCAAATTTGTTGCCGGTGAAAGCGAAAGGTGAAGTACGGTTGCGGTCAGTAGTATCTCTTGTGAATTTGGGAAGAACGTCAACGCCGAGTTTCATCTTTGTTTTTTTCGCCGCAAGATACGGTGTATCGGTTTCGATTGCTTCAAGAATAGCCGAAAGCTCATCGCCTAAGAACATTGAAACAACAGCCGGAGGAGCTTCGTTAGCCCCGAGTCTGTGATCGTTTCCGGCGGTTGCAACGGAGATACGAAGAAGATCCTGATAATCGTCGACGGCTTTGATAACTGCGCAGAGCAAAAGAAGGAACTGTGCGTTTTCATACGGTGTTTCGCCAGGTGTAAGAAGGTTTACGCCTGTGTCGGTAGTCATTGACCAGTTGTTATGTTTACCGCTGCCGTTTACCCCTGCAAACGGTTTTTCGTGAAGAAGGCAAACAAGACCGTGACGCGAAGCGACTTTCTGCATAATTTCCATTGTAAGCTGATTGTGGTCGGTAGCAATGTTTGTTGTTGCGTAAATCGGTGCAAGCTCATGCTGTGCCGGAGCAACTTCGTTATGTTCGGTTTTTGCAAGAATACCAAGCTTCCACAGCTCATCATTGAGTTCTTCCATAAATGCGGCAACTCTTGGCTTGATAACGCCGAAATAGTGGTCGTCCATTTCCTGTCCCTTAGGCGGCTTTGAACCGAAAAGGGTTCTTCCGGTGTATATAAGGTCAGGACGCTTGTCATACATTTCTTTGTCAACAAGGAAATATTCCTGCTCGGGACCTACTGATGTGCGTACATATTTGACGTCTTTGTTGCCGAAAAGGCGAAGGATACGAATAGCCTGTTTGTTAAGAGCCTCCATTGAACGAAGAAGCGGCGTCTTTTTGTCCAGCGCTTCACCGCCGTATGAACAAAAGGCTGTCGGAATACAAAGAGTAGTGCCTTTTATAAATGCATAAGAAGTTGGGTCCCATGCCGTATATCCTCTCGCTTCAAATGTTGCGCGAAGTCCGCCGGAAGGGAATGAGGAAGCATCGGGTTCACCTTTGATAAGTTCTTTGCCCGAAAATTCCATTATAACGCCGCCGTCAGGTGACGGAGAAATAAAACTGTCGTGTTTTTCCGCTGTGATACCGGTAAGCGGCTGAAACCAGTGCGTATAGTGAGTCGCTCCGTTGGCAACAGCCCAATCTTTCATAGCGGTTGCGACAGCATTTGCAACTGCAAGGTCAAGTTCTGCGCCTTCATCAATTGTCTTTTTGACAGAAGCATAAACTTTTGCTGAAAGAGTTGCTTTCATAACTCTGTCATCAAAAACCATTTTTCCGAAATTTTCTGTTACTTTTTTCATAATTAACGCTCCTTGAAAAAATTTTGTAAAAAAGAAAGACACCTATGGCTTATACCATAAGACGCCTTTGTCCCAATTTACATTTTACGGCAAAAAAAGAGGGTCTTTGAGTACGAAAACTCAAAGACCTCATTGCCTTTTTACGAGAAAATTATATTACTAAGTTTGTCAATTGTCAATCTTTTTTTAAAAAATTTTTTCATATTACTTGAAATTCAAAATAATGTGATATAAAATTACTGAAAAAGTATTTGTTCTGTACGGTTCAATTTATGAAACATACCGTAGATTTTATTCCACAAAAAGAAAGAGGGTATTTCCTATGAAGTATTCAAAACAGGAAGTTATACAATATGTAAAAGAGGAGGATGTAAAATTCATTCGCCTTGCGTTCTGTGATGTTTTCGGCAAACAGAAGAATATTTCCATAATGCCCGAGGAGCTGCCGAGAGCTTTTGAATACGGTATTGCCTTTGATGCTTCGGCTATTGCGGGTTTTGGAGATGAACTTAGAAGCGATCTTCTTCTTCACCCCGATCCCGAAACGCTTATGCTTCTTCCTTGGAGACCCGAGCATGGAAAGGTTGTAAGAATGTTTTGCAGCATTTCTTATCCTGACGGAAGATTTTTTGAATGTGACACAAGAACAATTCTTATCAATGCCGTAAAGGCCGCAAAGGAAAAGGGCTATAAATTCAAATTCGGCGCAGAGCAGGAGTTTTATCTTTTTAAGCTTAACGAAAACGGCGAGCCGACAGAAGAAACCTATGATAACGCAGGCTATATGGATATTGCGCCCGATGATAAAGGCGAAAATATAAGACGTGAGATTTGTCTTATGCTTGAACAAATGGGCATACGTCCCGAAAGCTCTCATCATGAAGAGGGACCGGGTCAAAACGAGATTGATTTTCGCTACAGCAGTCCCGTAGAAGCCGCCGACAATGCCATGACTTTTCAGACTGTTGTCAAAACCGTTTCAAAGCGAAACGGACTTTCTGCCGATTTCAGAGCAAAACCTATTGCCGACAAACCCGGTAACGGTTTTCATATCAATATCTCGGTAAAAAGTGACGACGAAAAAGAATGTATGCATCATATGATAGCCGGCGTTCTTAATAAAATTAAAGATATGACCGCTTTTCTTAACCCATCGGAAAACTCGTATGAGCGCTTTGGACATTGCAAAGCTCCTATATATATTTCCTGGTCAAGCGAAAACCGTTCACAGCTTGTAAGAATACCTGCCGCAGTAGGTGAATATCGAAGGGCGGAGCTTCGTTCTCCCGACCCGACGGCAAACCCCTATCTTGCATTTGCGCTTATGATTTATGCGGGTATTTACGGAATTGAAAACGAACTTGAATTACCGTATGTGGCGGATCTCAATTTATATACTGCCAAACAGGAAGCTCTTGCCGAATTTGACAAACTTCCAGAGACTCTCAAAGCCGCCTGTGATTATGCTTGTGAAAGTGATTTTATAAGGGAATATATACCGAAAGCCATTCTTGATATTTACTGCGGCAAATAAAATTTTTTTCAAAAGGAGGGAAGAGTGATGAGCTTCAAAGAACAGGTTTACAGCGTCCTGCTTGTTTCGGCGGCTGAAAATTTCAATAATTCATTAATCTCTCTTCTTCCCGATTCAAAGTACGGTCCTGTGCATATAGCCGGAGATATCAGCAGCGCAAAAAGGAAGGTTGCCGAAAGAAGCTACGATTTTGTAATTATAAACGCTCCGCTTCCCGATGATATCGGCTGTAGGTTTGCAATTGATATAAGCTCTTCAAAATCAAGCGTTGCAATGATTCTTGTGCGTAGCGATGTGTATGAAGAGATCCATTGCAGAGTTTCCGGTCACGGCGTATTTACCTTGCCGAAGCCGACTTCAAAATCGACCTTGGTACAGGCGCTTTTCTGGCTTGAAAGCGCAAGGGGAAGGCTATATAAATTCGAGAAGAAAACTCTTTCAATTGAAGAAAAAATGGAAGAAATACGACTTGTCAACCGTGCTAAGTGGCTGCTTATAAGCGAACTTAAAATGGACGAAGAAAATGCCCACCGTTATATTGAAAAGCAGGCAATGTCGAGAAGTATTACAAAAAAAGAAATGTCGCAGATAATTATTAAGACCTATTCGCAATAACCGAAATATACTTTCGCCGCAATGCGATTTGTAAAAATATAATTTGCGACAACCTCTTATTATATAACAACACCGCACAAAGCCGTTTAACCTTCTTTGTGCGGTGCTTTTTAGCGCTTCCTTAACTTTCGATATCCTTGTGAAATTCTCGAAGCTTGAGATCGGGGTTTTTGTCTTGAGCCCACTTAATTGCCCAGTTGCCGTTAAAGATTAAAAGGTCGTTTCCTTTTATATCCTTAACCCAGCGGGTCTCAGAGCCGAGATTCATTTTTGAGCCGTCGAAATCACTGTTTTCAACATAGCGGATCTGATCGTGAGGGATATCATCTCTTATA
>CANQLQ010000011.1 GCA_947624755.1 uncultured Clostridia bacterium
CCATATCGAGTGTCCATAACCAACCTGAGAGGTGGGGCGGACACTCGATTTCTTTTTGACGTTAAGACACTTTGTATGTACGGACAGGGGTTTGACTTCTGCTCCTTTTGTTATGCGGATAAAGAATTAGAGTTATACTCCACGGCAACACCTTTGAGTGCTTCTTTTACGGTAATTGCGGTTTCCCGCAACGCTCGGCAACTCTAATACATCACAAATTTGCAGCGTATCCTTATCTGCTGCTTTGCTTGTTTTTTGCAATCAAACGCTTTGAGATAGAAAGCACATCTTCGTCCGCCGCGAGCTGTTCCTGCTCTGCTTGTTCAAATTCAACAATCAGATAACGGGGAACATTGTTCTTTAAAATAATAACTGCGCCGTTTTCGTCCACAAGTCTTGCTACTCTTGAAAAATTTTGATTAGCTTCCGTAATGGATACAAAATTTTTTGTATTTATATTCATTGAAAACACCTCCATATAAATTATATACAATAAATAGGATAAATTCAACCTATTTTGAAAAATTAATAAAACTATCTGAAATGGGCTTCTGCGTCAACATACATTCAATTTATAAAATCATTTTTAGAGTAAATCCTGTTTAACCTCAAACCGTCTCACCTAATACACATTTCAGCCAAAAACCCGAAAAGTAAATTTTTTATTAACGCCCATTTTTATAGAATATGACAAAGAATTATTTACATAATATATATATATTTAAAGCCTTAAAATAATATATAATATATAATGAAAAGGGATAGCTTTTGCTTTTAGTCAAAATTAACCGACAATAGTCGCATTTACTGTGAAAGTAAATAAAAATGCATTTTAATTTTCTACATATACAATTCTGCAAGAGAAAAAAATTACAATTCTGTTTTAGTTATAATGGTATTAACTAGAGTAGACAAATCTTTAGTTTTTTTAACGAGAGGTGTTTTTAAAGCTTTAGACATCTCTTAATAGACATCTCTTAATATTTAAAAGGAGAAGGTGATTTTCGACAGAGATAAACCCGGCGAATACCCGGTTTAACCGGAAAAAATATTTTATAGGAGGACATCTAATGAAAAGCACAAAAAAGATTTTGAGTATTGTTCTTTCAATTCTCATGGTCATGACGTCAATTACCTGTGCGTTCACCGTTTTTGGTGCAACCGGAGACGTATCAGAAGACCAGTGGCAAGCTCTTATTACTGCTATCAAGAATGATACAGTTCAGAAAGCTACATTCACTTCTGCTAATAATACTTGCACCGTAATTGATGAAGACGGTTCAATTATTAAACTTGCCGATGCTTATTGGGCAGTTCTTGGCGCTTGTTATGACAAAACCAATCCCGGCTCTAACACAACTGTTCGTAATTCACAATTCAGAACCCTTACTCAAGTAGCAAATCAGATTAAAACCACTCTTTCTCAGAAAATGGGAGAAGAATTTGATTCTTACAAGGTTGGTTCAATAATTAGCAGTCTCAGCGCAGAAGCTGCAATCGATGCAAGCTCTAACAGCCACGATAGTGACTCTAATACAGGCAAATATGGAAATGTGACCGTAACTCTTATCGTTAAGCCGTCTGATAACTACAAGCTTCCGGGTTCAAAAATTGAAGATATTCCTGAAAGTATGGATACAGGCAAAACTTACACCGTAACACATTCAAACGGACAGGAAACTTCTACAAGAACAGAAGGCTCAGGTTGTAATGCCAAAGATGTTACCACATATTACAACTTCCTTCACATTACCGGTCTTAACGCAACAGTTACAGACACAATCAAAAGAGCTGACTATGAAAAATATGAAGAAACCTTCAAGAAGTATGAATATCTCTTCAACGAAGACGTAGCAGCCCTCTTTAAAAGAGATGCTTCCGATCTCCAGACAGCGGCAGCTGAACTTAATGCAGCTGTTGAAGCCATTCCGGAAAGCATTCTTAATCAGTTCTTTGCTGACTATGCCGCTCAGGTATCAGCTCTTGTTAAAAGAATTGATACAGCTATCGACGCTCAGGACGCAAACAGCACAATTATTCCGGCAATTAACGCTGCCGTAGAAGCTGCTGCAAGCACAGAAGATCGTTCAGGTCTTGTTGCACTTCAGAGTACCATTAATTCAAACCTTGCTCTTTACAATGCAAAATCTGCTGAAGTAAAAGCTTTCCTTGAAGAAAACGGCTACATTGACCTTGATAAAGTTAATGCAGCGCTTGCCGACATTATGTACAAAATCGCCGTTTATGATTTGAAAACTTTAAAAGAACAGATTGAAGCTTCAATGAACAGCACGGAAAAATATGCCGGCTATGATCTTGAAGCTGCTGCCGAAGGCGCTTATGACGCTGAAAGCGGTGACATCGCAATTTTAAGGAACACTCTTGCCTCTCAGCTTTCTTCTCTTAAAACTCTCGTTGCTTCAAGCGAAAAAGCAGCTATCGAAGTTCTTGGTGAAGATTATGCAGATTATGTAGCTAATGTACAGGCACGCGCTGATTCCATGAATGCTCTTGCATCAATTACAGGCTACAGTGCAGACCTTCAGGCTTTCCTTGACGCTCTCAACGCAAAATATGTCGTAGATGCGGATAAGTCTGAAATTCAGAATACAATGGCAAAATACGACTTCTATGTAGATGCAACTAACCAGCTTGATGATTACACAGCAAACATTCCCGAAGGCGTAGACCCTGACCTTGCACAAACAGCAATTGATATCGCAAAAGCTGAAATTGCAAAAGTAGTTGATGAAACAAAAAATATTCTTGTTTCAACAATCACAGCACAACTCAACGAAGCCGAAAAACTTCTTGAAACAGTCACAAACGTCTACGGCTCAACCGTTACAATTGACTCAATTGAAACATACAGAGAGCTTAAGAAGGCTATAGGCGCAGTTGATGTAGAACTTTATGAATTCACAAGAGACAGACAGCTCATTGATCAGGAGCTTATTGATCTCTATCTTGAACTGAACAAAGACGGTCTCTTTGACCGGTACAATGCGTTCCTTTCAACAGCAGGTTTTGACAGCTATCAGGAAAAGAATATCGAAATCGTTCGTCATCCGGGCGAATCGGAAAAAGTAAGAGATAAAGATTATGAAGTAACTGACGAAAATGCAACAGCTATCGTTGCTCTTCTTGACAAAGTTCTCAAATCAGAAGAAATCGAAAAACTGCTTGGTCTGAACATCGGTGAAGAACTCGAAGGTCTTCTTACAGGTCTTCTTGATAAGCTTTACACAGACGAATTTATCAACACCGTAATGCAGTTCCTTTATCCGCTTGTTGCTAAGGAATTTGCAAAGGTTTGGGCAGGTCTTCCCGAAACTGTACAGGCAGATAACCCGATAGGCAGCGGTAAGCTTGATGTTGCTCTTTCACTTTATGATATTGAAACTGCAATGCAAAGCATACACTTCCCGATTTTCCCGACATTACTTGCTGATTCTGTAAGAGCTCAGTATCCTCAGGTTGCAGAAGTTCTTGCAAAATCAACAACAAAAGCTGTATATCATCCCGACACAGACGTAATGGATAACCCGTGGGAAGATGCAGCTATCTGCAACGAAGACGGCAAGCTTAATCTTAACTGGGGCGTTAATGAGGCAGCTCCCGAAGATAAGGAAGAAGCATTCCTCAACGCGGCTCAGGCAGCTCTTACCGGTCTTGAACCTATCCTTCTTGCCCTTCTTTGCAACAAAACACTTGACGGTACTCACACCGATAATGATAACAATAAAGCTAATGACGGTCAACCCGGTCACGGTAAAGTTGGTACGGGTACTACAAGAGTCACAGTTCTTTTCCTCACGGTTAACGTTACAGTTGATCCTATCAATCTCTTCCTCAACGTTTCAGGTAACGAAGGTTATAACAATGTAATCGTTCCGATTCTTGAGGCTCTTGGTCTTGATTCAGCTCTCATTCCTGACGGAAATACCTTCAATAACACAAAAGATGTTCTTAAAAAAGGTCTTCTTGAACCTGTCAAGGCTTTTCTTAAACAGCTTGCAGCTAATCCGATAGAAACACTTGCAGCTGCTCTTCCGAACATTGCATACGCTCTCGAAGCTGATATGATAGTTCCTCTTCTTGGAATGCTCAAGACAGATATTACCTATCACGCAGACGCTCACTACAGCGCAGTTGCCGGTCTTGCAGCAGGTGATATTAACGAGGCTCTTAAAGACGGTCCTATCACAATCAATGTTGGTGAAATGCTTGACCTTTCAAGCATTAAAATCAATGACGCTCCGCTTAACCTTTCAAGTCTTAACGGTTTGTTCTCACTTCTTGACGGTCTTCTCGGCTTTGACCTTCCGGATATTGACGGCGCAACGCTTGCAACTCTCGGTAAGCTTACATGGAAAGATACAAAGAGAGGCGATACATCTTACACAATTTCAGATCCCGCTAACGAAGGCAAGGCAGCATACATTGAAGCAAATAAGGGCGACGTTCTTATTTTCGTTCTTCAGTACATTCTTAAAGCAGCAGCCGATCCCGAATTCATTCCCGCAATTGTAAAACTCATCGGCGGCAATGACGGTGACGCTTCAGAAGAAAAAGTAGTTGAACTTCCTGCTATTGTTGAAGAAATTCTCGCCAACATCATGGTTAACCCGGACAATGCAATTGCAGCTATTACCGAGCTTATTTTCCCACAGGAATACTCACCGGCAAACGGCGATATCAACTGGGTAACTCCGGATTCAACGGCATATCCTGAGGTTTCCTATCCGACTGAAGCTTGGACACGTGAAAAAGCTCAGTTCGTTGTTGACAACTTCGGTCCGACTGTTGACAACATTCTTATGATCGCAGGCGTTAAGCTTGGCGTTGAATATGACGAAGCAACAGGCGATGTAATCAAAGACGGCGTTGAGATCAAGAACCTTCCCGATCTTCTTAACGGCTTACTTGATACTCTTTATACAGCGGACACCGTAAACAAACTTGCAGATCTTATTGCAGGTCTCATCGAAGGCCTTCAGACCAATGATGACGGAACCGAAAAGACTCTCAGCCTTCTCGGAAATGAATTAAAGATATCTGACCTTCTTGCAATGGTTAAGGAAATCGTTGGTGTTGATCTCTCATACTGGAGCACATATGAAGCAACATATGAAGGCTCTGACAGAGAACAATTTAAGAAAGCTCTTGTAGATGTTCTTTCACCGCTTACTCCTGTTCTTAAGTTCATCATCACAGGTGAGAACCTCACCGCTAAACTTACAGACAAAGACGGTAAGTTTAAGCTTATCGAACTGCAGGGTTATGATTCATACACAAACGGCATCATTCCTCTTGTTGAAGCTCTTGGCGCAACAGACGTTATGGCTCCGGCTGAATTCTTTGCAGACTCGGATAACATCGCTGAAAACATCATTGATGAACTTCTTTCAGCAATTGATAACCTCACATCAGATCCTTACAACAAGCTTCTTGACCTGCTTCTCAATGTTGTTTACTTCATCGCATCTGACGGTGTTCCTGTTGTAATCAACAATGTTCTTCACGGTGTAAACGCAGTTCTTGAAATCATCTCTCCGATCTACAAAGTAGATCTCAGTGAACTTCTCGGTCTTGATATTACATTTGCAAAACAGGATATCCTCAGCTTCCTTCTCAATTTGGCTAACACCAAGATTAAAGAAGCTACCGGCCTTGAAATCTTCACCAATTTCACCGCTTCATCGGTTCTTGATAACCTTTCATTCGGCGAAGTAACACCTTACGATTCAGCAAATGGCAAGACCGCATACAAGGTTACAAAAGTTTCTGAAGGCGCTGCTGACCTTCTTACAGTTATAGGCCGCTTCATCTTTAGACAGCTTGTATTCTCGACCAATGCGGGTGTTTACGCTGAACTTGCCGGAAAAGCATTTAACCTTGACGAGGATTCACTTGTATATCGTTTACTTTACACATCACTTGTTTCACTTTCAATGATTGAAGACGGTCCTGACTACATTCTCGGTGTAATCTTCTGGATCTTCTTCGGTGCAGACACGGCTGTTGACGCAGTTGCTGACTACTACAAGTACTATTCATATGACTGGGCGGCAATCATTGCTAAGATGAACGCATCTGATGTTCCGTTCCTCAACAAAGCAAGCTATCTCTTCAAAGAAGTTTACGAAAAGACATTTGAAACCATTCTTGACGATCTCGATGTTCCTGTAAACTCAGACGATATCAGAGGCTTTGCAAAACTCTTCAAGACAATTATGGATCAGATCAAAGCATTCTTTGAATCTATCGGTAATTTCTTCAAGAACATGTTCAATTAATTTAGTTTATTAAATTAACTGACAAACAGCCCCCTTCGGGGGGCTGTTATATTAAGGAGTAAAAATTATGTTTTCCGGAAGCGAATATCTTTATTATGTAATGTATCTTGTTGGTTTTGCAATAATGATGATATTAAACATCAAAGACCGTGCAAGGTACAAAATTGAAAAGAGAAAAGCTGTAATCTACACGCTTATCACCTATGTATACGGTGTTGTCGGTGCAATGATTATGGGTTCTATTTATACAGCGGCTGCAAAACATCTTGGCTCAAACGAAGTAAGTCGTGTCGCAATTTTTGGAGCGGTCATATTTACTCCGATTTTTCTTGTTTTAACCTTTCTTCTTATGCGAAGTGATTGGAGACGAAATCTTGATTTTCTCACTCCGGGCATATTTATAATTCTTGCCTGTGCTAAGCTCGGCTGTTTTCTTGATGGTTGTTGTGCCGGATTTGCATGGGAAAAGGGTATATACAACCCAAGGCTCGGTTTTAAAGTATTTCCGGTTCAAATTTTTGAATCTGCAACAATGGTTATAGTAATTATTGCAACACAGCTTTTTTGCAGAAAATATAAGAACTATGTAAAGGGTATGGCTTATCCTGTTACAGCTGCGGTATATAGCGTTACAAGATTTTGTTGGGAAGAAGCACGGTATTACTCAACGCAAGAGCTTTCCGATGTTTTTTTGGGACTAACATTCTGGCAGCTTAGTTGTATATTTGTATTCTTGGCGTCTATAATTATGATTCTTGTTCTTAAATCAAAAAAGGTTAAAGAATATGATGAAAAAAAGGCGGCTCAAGCCAACGCTAAAAAAATTGATTATAAAAAGTATCATAAAAAAAGAAAGAAAAAAAGCAAATAATAGAAAATTGTTTTTTGAAATATTTTTTTAACCGCTGTAAAGCGGTTTTTTTACATATTACCTTGTAAGAGAAAAACGAATTTTGCTGCAATGTGATATAATTTTTGTATATAAATTATCAATGTTTTATAAAACTCTGTCCAAAAATCGACGGAGCTTTTCCCATATAAGGGAAGCTTGTATTAATCAGTGCTTCCTAAGATGTAAAACTTGTAATAAATTATTGATATTGACTTCATTGTGTGATATAATTAATTTTAACAATGTGTAACAATTCCAAACAAAGGAGGTAAGCTGAGGAATAAATTTGAGATTCCTTAGTTTCAAAGCAAAAGCCTATGATACTTGAAGATTTGACACAACTGAAAAACCTAAAAGAAATGATCGATTATGCTGCCGAAAATTTTGGCGAAAGAACCTTCATTGAATATAAAGAAAACGGCGGTATAACCAAAAAATCATATAATGATTTCAAGCTTTCCTGTGATACTTTTTCAAAAATGCTTCACGATACCGGTCTTGGCGAAGCGCATACCGCAATTGTCGGACCGACAAGCTATGAATGGATAGTGACCTATTTCGGGACGGCAAACGCCGGCGGTGCGGCCGTACCGCTTGCCCCGAATGAAACGGACGAAATGAATACGAAGCTTATTGATTTTGCCGATGTGACGGTTTTTGCCTTTGACAAAAAGCACACTTCTCTTTATGAATCGGTCAAAGCAAATGTTAAATCCGTAAAGCTTTTTATTTCTCTTGACAACACAAGCGAAAGCGACGATGTTGTGAACTTCGCCTCGCTTATCGAAAAATACAAAGGTGAATATAACGGCAGTCCCGACGCGGATAAAATGTGCGCCATAGTTTTCACTTCCGGTACAACCGGCTTCCCGAAGGGGGTAATGTCCTCTCATAAAAATATGGTTTACAGCGCCGGAAGCGTTCACGTTGCCTGTCCGACAACAAGAATGTTCTGCTGTCTCCCAATTCATCATAGCTTCTGTTTTACCGGCAATATTACAAAAAGTATTATAAAAGGCAAGACAGTTTGTGTTAATGACAACCTTGCAAATATTATTCAAGACCTTCAGCTTTATAAGCCTGACAGCATTCTTGCAGTTCCTCAGCTTGTCAAAAAAATTATGTTTGGCGCAATGAAGTTTGCATCGGCTCATACTGAAATGCCAAAGGAAAAGGCTGTGAAAGCTTTTCTCGGCGGAAACATTATCGACATAATTTCGGGCGGCGCACCGCTTGAAGCTGCGCTCAATGAAAAATTTAATCAGACGGGGATTCTCGTCCTTAACGGCTACGGTATGACTGAATGTTCACCGATTATTTCTAATAACTCTGTAGGTAATTTCCGTCACGGTTCAGTCGGTAAGCCTATCCCGTGTACCGACGTAAAAATTGAAAACGGAGAGATTCTTGTAAAAGGACCGAACGTAATGCTCGGCTATTATAAAAATGAAGAAGCAACAAAAGAAGCATTTACCGAAGACGGTTACCTTCACACCGGCGACCTCGGCCATTTCGATGAGGACGGCTATCTTTATATAACCGGCCGCTGCAAAAATCTTATTCTTCTTGACAACGGTGAAAATGTTTCGGCTGAAATGCTTGAAGAACAGTTTGCGAATGAACCGCTTGTTTCTGAGGTTATTTGCTATAACGAAGGTTCTGCAATCTGCGCCGAAGTTTATCTGAATAAGGCAGTTATCGCCGAAAAGGGTATTGACGATTTAGATAAGGCAATGCTTGAGCTTCTTGACAGAGTAAACGAAAACCTTGCTTCATTTCAAAAAATATCTTCCTACGTTATTCGCGAAATGCCGTTTGAAAGAACATCGTCTTCAAAAATTAAAAGAAATTCACGTTCAGGCGCTGCGCCGAAAAGAAATATTATTGCTCCCGAAACTGAGTCGGAAATCAAAGTCTGCGAAGCAGTCAAAGATCAGCTTATGCTTAAAGAAGTCGGCATAAACGATAATTTTTTCGCTCTTGGCGGCGATAGTCTCGGCGCAATCGAGCTTTCGGTCACCCTTAATATTCCGGTTCAGCTTATTTATGACAAGCCTTTCCTTAAAATGCTTGCCGCCTGTCTTGACGAACAGGAAAGCGCAAATCATAAAGAAAATATCGACATAAACCAAATCATAAAAGAAACCGCTCACAAGGGCGAAAAGAAAAACTATAAAGCCGCTCTTGTGACCGGTGCAACAGGCTTCCTCGGTGTTCATATCCTCAAAGAACTAACTGAAAGAGATATTGACATTTACTGCCTTGTCAGAAACGAGGACAGATTTAAAAAGCAGCTTAAATATTACTTTGATGAAATTGACCTTTCAAGGATAAAGGCTATAGTCGGTGACATCGAAAAAGAAAAACTCGGTCTTTTTGAAAAGCAGTATAAAGAACTGTGCGAGAAAATTGACGTTGTTTTTCACGTTGCCGCCAATGTTCACCATGCCGGTGACTATGGCGATCTTGAACGTACTAATGTTTTCGGCACAAGGAATGTAATTGCTTTTTGCAAAGATGCCTGCGCAGTTCTACAGCACACCTCAACCGTAAGTGTTCACGGTGCGGCGACCGTAAAACAAAGATACGGCAAAAAAATTCTCGATGAAAATGTTCTTGACATCGGTCAAAAATATGAGGACAATGTTTATATTCACAGTAAATACTGCGCCGAGCAGGAAGTCCTTTCGGCAAGACTTGACGGTGTTGCGTCAAATATTTATCGAATCGGCAATCTTACCTGGAGGGCAAGCGACGGCAAATTTCAAAAGAACAGTGCGGACAACGGTTATCTTCACCGTGTTCATGCAATCCTCAAGCTTGGTATGATAAATGAAAATATGGATAAGTATCCGACTGATCTTACCGCCGTTGATGAATGTGCAAAAGCTTTTGTTAATCTTGCTTTCACAGGTGATGTGAACGAAATTTATCATATGTATAACCCTAACTTCCTTAAAACGAAGGATATGTTTGAGCTTCTCGGCGTACCGTATCGGGTTGTCTCAACCCAGGAAACAATAGAAACCGTTGTTGCAAACGCCGAGGACAGGGACATTCACGTCTATATGTTCTATATGATTATTTCCGGACGTTCTCGCAACATTGAAATGAAAAATGAATATACAATAAAAAGACTTAAAGAAACCGGCTTTGAATGGGGCAGACCCGATAAGAGATATCTTACCGTTTCCGACAGCGAAGAAAGACCTAACGGACACTGCCTTGACTTTGAAAAATATCAGCTTAAGCCTATGAGAACTGCCGGCGGTTCACTAAATCCCCTTCAGAAGCTTACTCTCGGTGTTATGCGTGACGCAAAACTAAAGGAAAATGCGCTTTTCAAAGGTGAAAATGCTCTTGTTGAGCTTTCTGCTTATATCGAAAAAGATGGAAGAAAGAAACCGTTTGTTATTACTTTCGATGCCGCACTCAAAAACGAAAAGGTAAGCGCCTTCCTTTCGGCTTTTAATGATAAGGTAATATTTTCCGAAATTTACGGCGAACCTACGGTTAACGACACCGAAAAGGGAATTGCCTTGTATTTTGAAAATAACTGCGATTCAATTATTGCAATCGGCGGCGGTTCAGTTCTTGACACGGCAAAGATTCTTGCTCTTCGTGCCGCAAACAGGAGTGAAGATATTGACGACATTTGCAAAATGGACAGCGACTGCAATATGTGCGTTCCTTTTTATGCTGTACCTACAACAGCGGGTACAGGCTCGGAGGTAACCGTTTTCGCGGTTATCACTGACACGGAAGAAAACAAAAAGAAGCCGTTTGTTTCTGATAAATTTCAGCCTGATGCTGTCGCTCTTGTTCCTTCGCTTACTCTTTCCGTCCCCAAGCTTAGCACAGCTTTCACCGGAATAGATGCTCTTTCCCATGCCGTTGAAGCTTATATGGGCGGTTTTGCGTCCTCGTTCCCTAAAGATAAAGAAACCGCAAAAGAAGCGGCAAAGATGATTTTTGAAAATCTTAAAGCTGTCTGCGACGACACGTCGAATCTTGAAGCAAGGGCTTCTATGCAGGAGGCTTCTTACAAGGCCGGTATAGGTTTTAGAAAAATCGGAACAGGCTATGTTCACGCAATTGCTCACAGGCTCGGTGAATTTTGCCATATTCCGCATGGCAAGGCGATTTCGGCTGTATTTGTTTCTGTACTTCGTGAATCTATGCCATACGGTGTAAATCAGCTTTCAGAGCTTGCTGTTTATTGCGGCATAGCAGACACAGGTAACGCAAAAGAAAATGCGGACAAGTTTATTGATGCAATTGAAGATCTTATTGTTGATATTGGTATTGACAACAGTGACATCAAGATAAGAGAAGAGGACGTTGAAGAAATTATTCTTCGCTCCCAGGAAGAAGCAAAGCTTACCGGTTGTGCAAGACCGTTCAGCGATGCAAAGGTCAGAGAAATTATTATGATGTTACACGGCGGGCATCGCTTGTAGGAGTTACACGACAGGCATCGCCTGTAGGAGTTACGCGACAGGCATCGCCTGTAGGAGTTACGCGGGATAGGTTGATGATAGGTATTTACTTGTTTGCCGCGAAACGGCTTTTGATATAAAGCCATAATCTCCTGAGGGTTCAAAAGGCATAGCTCTTGATTGCTCACTGCGGCTATCGGAATCCTTAACATAAAAAAGGGGCTGTCGCACTAAGCCAAGCCTCTAAGAAGAAAAAAACAACCGGACAGCCCGAAAAAGGCTGCCCGGTTGCCGCTTTCATAGTATAATTTAACTACCAAAAAAACATACAGAAATCAAGTGGTTTTGCCGTTAGAAATTGAAAAAATTATTCCGCAGAACGATCCGGTGTGGAAAAACTCTGCAACAGAATCAATTTCAACCGTTTCGGACGCTCTTTATTTGAAAAAATGATTGCGTAACCACCAAAACCGAACAGAAATATATACAAAAGAGGTCGATTTTTCACCGACCTCTGCATCGCTATATTTTCCGCTGTCATAATCTGACGGCGGTCTTTCTTTTTGCGAACCAAGCTCTTAAAAAGGGGCTGACGCTCTTCGTTTTACCGATTTGCGACAGCCCCAAATAAGTCTTGTCATTGTATCGCTTTAAGTTTAAATTGTTGGCAAATTGTAGACGTAATTAGAGTAAATAATGAAACTTTAGAAGGAGCAAGGCAACTAAAAAGCCGATAAAATAAGGACAAAACGAGCCGTTATATGGTGAGGATGAATGGGCTCGAACCATCGACCTCTTGCATGTCAAGCAAGCGCTCTGACCAACTGAGCTACACCCTCATATAATGCAAAGGTTTTGACTTTGCATTGAAATAACGCCTATATAATACACTTAATAATCATATTTGTCAAGCAGTCCGCTGACAACATCGGGAAAATTTGTAATTATTCCGTCAACGCCGAACCTGATCATCTTTTCAATCCGGCCTACGCTGTCAACTGTCCATGGGTTGACCATAATGCCAGCTTCATGAGCAGATTTTACGATTTTCTCGTCAACGAAAATATAAATCGGATGAATGGCGTCAACACCTATTGTTTTGGCAAATTCAATAGGTCTTGTAACAAGGCGGTTACGGTATGTGGATTTTTGATTAGGTCCGTAAAGCAGACCGGTTTTTACCGATTTGTCAATTAATTTTGCTTCAATGAGAAGAGTCGGGTCAAAGCTTGAAATAATAAGCTTTTCAAAAAGTCCGTGT
This sequence comes from uncultured Clostridia bacterium, assembly GCA_947624755.1. Lineage (GTDB taxonomy): Bacteria > Bacillota > Clostridia > Oscillospirales > Acutalibacteraceae > UBA6857. The sequence goes on from CANQLQ010000011.1 coordinate 12,892, forward strand.
TCTTTGACGGCTTTTAAGGTTTCATACACAATCGCAGTACCTTTTTGTTCGGGGCTTTTCAGTTCAATATTGAGAACGGAAATGTCCGTTGTTTCAACAAAAGAAAGAAATTCATCAACGGTGGGGATCCTTGTATCTTTGTATTTCGGGCTGAAATAGCTTCCGAAGTCATAGCTTTTTAACTCATCAAGCGTCATATCGGAAATTTTGCCTTTGCCGTTTGAAGTTTCGTCAATCGTGTAGTTATGGCAGATTACAAGTTTTCCGTCTTTTGAAAGATGAACGTCAGTTTCAATACCGTCAATACCGATTTTAACCGACTTTTCAAAAGCGGGAAGAGTGTTCTGCGGAGCGTATTTGTTTGCTCCTCTGTGAGAAATGACATTGCATCTTTTCATAACAATAACCTTCTTTTAAAATTATAAAATCAGAACAATATGCAGACGAATTTTATGATTTTTTGTCAAGAGTTAATATAGCACAAGTTAAAACGAAAATCAAGAAATTTTTGCCTTTAACAACAATATTTCAAAACAATTTTTATTACCTTTAAAAAGTGGTATAATATAAATATAAAGATATAGAATATCAAAAACGCAAAGCGGCGAATGTTGACAAATTAACGTCTATAAGGTAAAATGTATACGAATAGTTTTATAAGGAAAGGGAACGGCACAAATTATGTGTCTTTGGTGATTAATATGATATATGCTGTAATTGCAGCCGGCGGAATCGGCAGCAGAATGGGAAATATGGACAAGCCTAAGCAGTATCTTATGATTAAGGACAAGCCTATTATTGTTCATACTGTTGAAAAATTCTATGTAAACAGCAGTTTTAAGAAGGTTCTTATCCTTTGCCCCGACCAATGGGTAAACTATACAAAAGAAGTTCTTGAAAAGTATCTTCCGAAAAATGAAAAGGTTGCTGTCCTCAAAGGCGGCAGCACAAGAAATGAAACCATTATGAATGCGGTTAAATATATCGAAGAAACCGACGGACTTGATGACGAAACAATTATTGTGACCCACGACGCTGTACGTCCGTTTGTTTCCGCAAGAATAATTGAAGAAAACATTGAAGCCGCAATAAAATTCGGCGCAACCGACACAGTTATTCCGGCAACAGACACCATAGTTGAAAGTCAGGACGGCAAGGTTCTCAGCTCGATTCCCGACAGAAGCAAGCTTTATCAGGGACAGACTCCCCAGTCTTTCAAAGCAAAAACACTCAAAGAGCTTTATTACAGCCTTACCGAAGAAGAAAAGAATATTCTTACCGATGCCTGCAAGATCTTCAGCATGAAAGGTTACGATGTTCATATGATCGACGGGGAAGTACACAACATTAAAATTACCTATCCGTATGACCTTCGTGTTGCAAAAGCGCTTCTTGACGAAGAAGAAAAGTAAGGGGTAAAGTCTATGCTTAATACAATTTACAGACTGACGCAGCCGAGAAAAATCGAAATTGCGTTCAGCGAATTTGATCTTTTCAGCAACGATGTGATTGTAAGACCTACTTATCTTTCGATCTGCCATGCTGACCAAAGATATTATCAGGGAACGAGAGACGCAAAGGTTCTTGCAAAAAAGCTTCCGATGGCTCTTATCCACGAAGGAATAGGAGAGGTCGTATATGCTCCCGACGGCAGCTTCAAGCCGGGTGAAAGAGTGGTTATGATTCCCAACACACCCACCGAAAAAGACGACGTTATTGCCGAAAACTATCTTCGCTCAAGCAAATTCCGTGCAAGCGGTTTTGACGGTTTTATGCAGGAATATGTTCAGCTTCCGGCTGACAGACTCGTCCGTATCGGAAAAAGCATTAGACCTGAGGTCGCCGCTTTTACCGAGCTTGTTTCCGTAAGTGTTCATGCAATTTCACGTTTTGACAGGTTTTCTCATAAAAGAAGAAACATTATCGGCGTTTGGGGAGACGGCAACCTCAGCTATATGACGAGCCTTTTTATAAAGAAATTCTTCCCCGACTCAAAGCTTTACATTTTCGGAATTATGCCCAAAAAGCTTGCCGACTTCACTTTTGCGGACAAGACCTTTCTTACAACCGAAATTCCCGACGACCTTTTGGTTGATCACGCTTTTGAGTGTGTCGGCGGAAACGCTTCGCAAATCGCAATAAATCAGATAATCGACTATATCAATCCCGAAGGAACGATTTCGATTCTCGGTGTAAGCGAATATCCAGTTCCTATCAACACAAGAATGGTTCTTGAAAAGGGACTTCGTATTTTTGGAAGCAGCCGCAGCGGACGTGAAGATTTTCAAAAAACGGTTGACTTCTATGAGAAATATCCCGATATTGTTGAGGCGCTCAGCCGTATGGTAAGCTATGTAAAGACGGTACGCACAATAAAGGATATGAATGAAGCCTTTGAGCTTGACACACAAAAATCGTTTGGCAAAACCATTATGAAGTGGGAGAAATAAGGATTATATTCCGAGCCGAGGAACGACCTGGGCTATAGAACCGCAAAAGTTTTGGTCAAGCTTTTTCAAAAGCTTGCGAGTTCCAAGAGCAGAGCTCTTGGGTACATACCGCTGCGGTAAAAATTTTTTTGAAACTTATGAAGTATCTTAGGCAGCTTATCTTCCAAGAATAAATTAAAGATTACTTATTTTTAATTAACTTGACAAAAAGTATAAAAAGTGTACAATAATAGCAATGTCTGCCGAACAAGTCAATAATTATATATGTTAAAATTTATGTATGCGGCGCGATAACTCGCGCCGCATACAGATATACTTTGTAAATTTACATTAAAGATTTTTGATTGTCAAGACCTATTTAGTCATAACCACAAACGAACTATATTGTATACACAGTAATTATATTATAAGTAATTATATTATAAATGAAAGGATGCAAGCTTTTCAAATGAAATTAAAAGAGTTGATCCAGAAAACCTTTATTTATACGATTTATCTTTTCTTTGTCAGACATTACAGAAAATTAAAAGCAAGGATAATTAGATTTGCAAAAAGGATAAGGGCCTCTTTCAGAAAAAAAACCGACCCGCTTTACAGATATTACATTTTTAAAAAGCTTTATCCGAAAATTTATAAAAAGTATTCAAAGCTTCCCGTTGATGAGAAAAAAGTAGTGTTCGTTGAAATTCGCCTTCCGAATCTTACGAACAGCTTCAAGGTAATTTATGATGAGCTTTACATAAATTACGACCTTGATATTCACTGTCACTTTTTAAGAAACACATTTACTACAAGAACAGATTACAGAAACAGATGTAAAGCTTTCATAAGAGATATTGCAACAGCGAAATATGTTTTTATGGACGAAGCTACAAATATAAACGGTAATATCACAATGCGTCCGGAAACTGTTGTTACTCAGCTTTGGCACGGCTGCGGAGCATTCAAAAAGTTCGGGTTCAGCACGGCTGACGCAATTTTCGGCGCAAGTCGTGAAATGATGGAAAAATATCCGTTTAACCGTAACTATACCCATGTAACCGTAAGCAGTCCCGAGGTCATTTGGGCTTATGAAGAAGCGATGAACTATTCCCACGAAAGTGCGGTTGTAAAAGCCCTCGGCAGCAGCAGAACAGACATCTTTTTTGACAAAGATTTCATTGACGAATCATATGAAAAGCTTTATGAATTAATGCCTCAGGCGCGGGGTAAAAAGGTAATTCTTTATGCTCCGACCTTCCGAGGAAGGGTTGCTAAGGCAACTACTCCTAGAATTATGAATGTTGAGCTTATGAAATATGTTTTGGCAGATGAATATGTGCTTATTACCAAGCATCACCCGCTTGTGCGAAATATTCCGAAAATCAGCGAAAGAAATGCAGATTTTGCAATGGATATGACCAATGAGGGACTTAGTATAGAAGAACTTCTTTGCGTAACAGATATCTGTATTTCCGACTACTCATCTCTTGTATTTGAATATTCGCTCTTTGAAAAGCCTATGATTTTCCTTGCTAATGACTTGGAAACTTTCTTTGACTGGCGCGGATTTTATTATAATTATGATGAACTCGCTCCGGGACCCGTATTGAATAATACGATTGAAGTTGTTGATTATATTAAGGATATCGACAAAAACTTTGACAAGAAGCGCGTAATAGATTTCAAGAATAAGTTTATGGCTTCCTGTGACGGCCATGCAACAAAACGCATTATTGAAACGGTAATGACTCCCGAAGAAATTAAAAGGAACAAAAGAAGCACTCCGCTTGAAAAAAAGGAATATCATCTTATTCCGTCTTTTGAAGATTTTGACGGCAAAAAATATACTTTTGAAAAAAAATAAAAGCTATAACCTGCGGATTGCAAGCGCTTTCCGCAGGTTTAATTATTGGCTTTTTGCAATATTTTCACAAATTTCTTTAAAAATCGGGGCGCAGTCGCTGTTTCCGCTTTCGCCGTTTTCGCTTTGCACAACAATAATATAGTGAGGATTATTCGCCGGAAAAAATCCGGCAAACCATGTTCGGCATATCTCTTTTGAGTCTTTATATATTCCGCTTTGGGCTGTGCCGGTTTTTCCCGCAAGAGGTAAAAGGGAGCTTTTTGCGTTTTTTGCGTTTCCGCTTTCAACAACATCGGAAAGAAGCTTACGCATTTTAAGCACGGTGCTGTCGGAAAAAATTTTCCTCGGCAGCGCTCGTTTAGCCGTTGTTACAAGTCCGTTTTCGTTTGCCGTACCGCGTATAACGGTAGGACTTATATAGTTACCGCTTGCAAGAGCATGGTAGGCGGAAAGGATCTGAAGCGGTGAGGCGAGAAGTCTGCCCTGACCGAAGGCAAAGTTTGCCCTTTCGCCGCGGATTTTCAGTTCATCGTTAGTCGGAAGCAGACCTTTTGCTCCGGAAAGAGAAGCGGCAATTTCAGTTTCACTTTCAAAACCGAGGCTTCTGCAAACCGAAAGAAGAAGGTCGCAGTCAAGTTTTTCAATAAGCTTTATAAAGTAAATATTGCAAGAATTTTCGAGAGCCTCTTTCATTGTCTCTTTCCCGTGCGCTTTCCCGTCATAACAGCGAAAAACCGTGTCACCGACCTGAATTTCTCCCGTACATTCAAATTCTTCATTTTCGCTGATACCGTTTTCGAGAGCACACGCCGCAACGAGCGGCTTGAACACCGAACCGACGGTATAGCTTTGAAGCGCTTTGTTTACAAGCGGAGAATTATCGGCGGCAAGACTTTTAGAAACATCATTCGGGTCATATGAGGGCACACTTGCAAGTGCGAGAATATCTCCCGAATCAATGTGCATAACAATAGCACAGCC
>CANQLQ010000012.1 GCA_947624755.1 uncultured Clostridia bacterium
AGGCCTTACGCCATTTCTACGCCATTCTGTCATTTGGCTTTGAGAGATTACATCCGGTTATAGAAACTAAAAATCATCGAAAACATATGGATTATGGGGCTTTGTTGACATCTATACCCACTACATGAGAACACAGAAAATCGTCAATTTATTACGATTCCAAGTTTCATTTTTTAACCTCTTTTGTATTAATATTGTTTTATTTAAGATTTTTAGGAAATTGCTGACTAATTCACGGACACGCATGGCGTGGCGGACAACGGCGGGCATCGGCGGGCATCGCCCGCAGGAGTTACGCGGGATAGAAATTATATAAAATTATAATGTTATACCGCGAAAACACTTTGTCTCTAATTTAAAAGTATCTTTTTATATTCCGCAATACTTTGTGTATTAACTAGGGGAACTCTGATTATGTCTTAAGCGTGATTTGATCAGAGGTTCCCTAAAATTTTTGGGCAAAATGTCATAATAATTTACCGTCAAGCAGGGTGCTTTTATTAATCGGTGATTCCTTAGAGTTATTGATTACCATTTTTTTGATTATATTATAATTTAATGAATAAGTCAATAATTCGGTAATTATTTAAAATCTTATGCTGCGATATCAGCATAAAACGAAAAAAGGCGACAAGGAGTCCTCCCTGCCGCCGATAAGTTTGAATTTCTGCGTAAAAAGTCCTGACACTGTTATGCGTGGTATTTACGTTTAAAACCCATAGCATTTAATAAATCGTTTAGCTGATTGTTATATTTTCTTTTTCGCAGGTATATACCGCCGAAACTATTGAAAAGCATAGCTAAGCGCCTTATTTTACAGACCTTATTATAGGTACAAAATTATTTCCATTCGATGATTCCGACAAGCCTTAAAAGAATCCTGAGAATATCGCCTAAAAGGGCAGTTCCGAAAATATCCGACGGATAATAATCAAGAGAACCGACAATATCTGCATAAAATACCGGACGGGTCGTATAAGACGCAACGTCATTTTCGTTTATTTCAAAGATTCGTACGGATCTCTTGTCGCCGCTGCCGTATGCACGGAAACCTGTGCCGCCGTTATAACCGAGTATGATTCCTTCATCGGTCTTTCCGACAAAATTATTTATATGGTCATGGGCAAAGAAAGCGCCGATGATGTCTCCCTTTTCAAGCCATGCTTCATATTGACCGGTAATTCTTTCGGCCTTTTCTGAGCAGGGAGCTTCACCGAAAATGGCATTTTCCTTGTCGATAATGTAGTCCTCGTTTAAAACATACCATTTAAAATCGTTTGTACTGAAAACGGCTCGGTTTGCTTCGGTAAACGGAACTTCTTTGCAGAACTGATAAATTTCCTTGACAGGAACATGCTGGAACAAAAGGGACTTAACAACTTCACCGCCGTTTGCTGCTTTGAGTTCATCGCTTTTTTGCTTATACCATTGAACCTGCTGCGGATTAACTCCGGCATAACCGCCGGTTTCTTCGTCTTTATTGTTTGAGTCCATCATATAAATATTCAATGCAATTTTGCTGCCGTCACTGCTCATAACAGGAATATTATATGTACCTGGGTCGCAGCCTTCACCGCTTACACAATATTCAAATTCCTTGAATGTTTCCATCATATCCGCGATAGAGAGGATATCTTCAAGGTCGTGGTCATGATTGCCGAAAGTTACGGCAAACGGTATTTTGGCATCGTTGAAAATCGATCCAAGGGATCTTATTGCTTTCCTTATTCTGTCGGGTGTTGCGCCAAAAAACATAGACGAAAGAATATCTCCGGCAACAACAACAAGATCCGGTTGTTCTTTTTCAAGAGCTGCTTTTAGGAAATTAACAGTATTTTTGTTCATTCTGTCAATGTCCTGAGTATCGTTGACTTGCATAATTTTGAAATTTCCGTCTTTATCAAAGCTGAAATTTTCACTTGCATAATCGGCAAAAGCAATATTACAAATTGAAAAAGCCATAATAACTGACAGTAGTACACTAATAATTTTTTTCATAAAACGTCCTTCTTTTAGATTTATTTTTTCTGCAAAACTTACTGCAAAATCAAGTATAGCAAATATTAAAAAAAATTACAATAAACTTTCAACTGACAACTTGCCGAAAAACGCAATGCCGATTTGTTTGTTTTCACCAATGTTTTCTTTTCCATAAAAATAGTTAAATAAAATTTGAAAGAAAGATGAGTATTAAACCCTAAGCGTGATTTAATCAGAGCTTACTTAAAGCAGACCACAAAAGCAGTCTGCCACAAAATTATTCAACGGTAACCGACTTTGCGAGATTTCTCGGTTTGTCAATGTCACAGCCGCGCTTTTTTGCGGTATAATAGCTGAGAAGCTGCATCGGAATCACTTCAAGCGACGGTAGAAGTTCGGCGCGGGCATCGGGAACAGAGACAACAAAATCAACATCTAAAATTTCATTCTTGTGTTTTTCGGTTGTAACAGCAATTACAGCCGCTCCCCTTGCTCTGACTTCTTTTATATTACTTATTGTTTTTGCAAAGATTTCATCATTGCAGCAAAGCGCGACAACAACCGTTTTGGGTTCAATCAGAGAAATTGTTCCGTGTTTGAGTTCTCCTGCGCCGTAGGCTTCGGAATGAAGATAGCTGATTTCCTTCATTTTCAAAGACGCTTCCATTGCTCCGGCATAGTCAAGATTCCTTCCGATAAAGTATGCGTGTTCGGTTTCGAGGAAAAGGTCGGCAAGCTTTTCCATTTCATCAAAACTGCTTTCAAGGACAGCCTGAATTTGACCCGGCATATTTTCAAGGTCTGAGATAAAAGCTTCAAGTCCTTCTTTGTCGAGCTTACCAAGCTTTGCGGCAATAAAAGCGGAAAGAAGATAGATGACCGAAAGCTGAGCGGAATATGCCTTCGTTGTTGCAACGGCAATTTCCGGCCCTGCATAGGTATAAAGCACAGCTTCGCTTTCGTTTGCAATCGAACTTCCGACTACATTGACAATTGAAAGAGTTTTTGCCCCATTTTCTTTGGCAAGTCTCAAGGCTGCAAGTGTGTCCGCCGTTTCACCGCTCTGACTGATTATTACAACTAATTTCTTTTCGTCAAGAATCGGATTACGGTATCTAAATTCGGAAGCAATATCCGCCTCGGCAGAAATGCGCGTCATTTTTTCAAGAATATATTTTCCGATAACTCCGACATGATATGCGCTGCCGCAGGCAACGATATAGATTTTATCAATATTTTTCAGCTCTTCTTCACTGAGCTTTACTGTGTCAAGAACAATTTCCTTACGGTTTTTTATCCTCGGCAAAACGGTTTCGGCAACCGCTTTCGGCTGTTCCATAATCTCTTTGAGCATAAAATGATCATAACCGCCTTTTTCGGCGTCCTCAATGCTCCAAGAGATTTGCTCGCTTTCTTTTTTAAGTTTTTTACAATTTATATTATAAAAATCAATACTATCCTTTGTTACAACAGCTATTTCATCATCACCGAGTTTATAAACATTATTGGTATATTTAAGCATCGCCGTAACATCGGACGCAATAAAATTACCCTCATCGCTTTTGCCCATAACAAGCGGACTCGAGCGGCGCGCGCAAAAAATTTTTTCGGGTTCATCTTCACATATAATTGCGAGGGCAAAGCTGCCTTCAAGCTGTTTCATCGTTTTTGAAAGAGCTAAAATTACATCTCCGCTGTAATTTTTTTCAAGAAGAGCAACAGCAGTCTCGGTGTCTGTTTGCGAGAGGAAAATAACGCCCTCTTTTTCAAGCGAAGCTTTCAGACTTTGGAAATTTTCGATAATTCCGTTGTGTACAAGACAAAATTTTTCGCCTGCGCTTGAATGGGGATGAGAATTGACATCGCTCGGCTCTCCGTGTGTCGCCCAACGGGTGTGACCTATTCCGACGTCGGCGGTATACGGTTCTTTTTCTTGCAGCTTCTTTTCAAGGTTTGCAATCCTACCGGCAGATTTTGTAACTTTTATTTTTCCGTTTTCTGCGACCGCTATTCCCGCCGAATCATAACCGCGGTATTCAAGCTTGTGAAGTCCGTTTAAAAGATAGGGTACAGCTTTGTTATTTCCGATGTATCCGACTATTCCGCACATATAAAACACTCCTTTGTTGCTTATTAGAAAAATAATATTAATTTTATTAGGGCAATACCAAAAATAAATTTATTTGCAGACTGTGGCAAAGTCTTATAAAATATTTAAGTTGTATTTATTTAAAATATAATTAAGAAATCATATGCTTATGAATAAATTTGTGTTATAATAACCTCACGATGTGTTGGCAAAATCAAAGATTTTGAACACATCGGAGAACATTGTTACATAGCGCTTCGGCGGCGGAGCCGCCTTGCACGTATGTAATAATAACCTCACGATGTGTTGGCAAAACAGAAAATTTTGAACACACCCCGAAACATTGAGTAATAATAAAAGAAAAGCTTTTGGAGATGATTAAATGCAAATCAAAAAATCCGCACTCACCGGTGCTTTTGCCGCTGTGTCATTAATTTCAACTTTTGCCGTTTGTGAAAAAATATCAAGCCGCGGCAACAATTTATGGGAACCTGATTTTCTTATAATTCTCGGCTGCCGAGTTAAGGGTGACGAACCGCAGGAAACATTGAAGATGAGAATTGACGCAGCGGCAAAATACCTTGAAATTCATAAAAATGTAATTGCGGTCTGCTGCGGCGGCATTGTTCATGATGACCAGACAAAAAGCGAAGCCCAAGCCATATTTGAAGGTCTTTGCAAAAGAGGAATTGAAGAAGGCCGCCTTATTCTTGAAGATAAATCAAAAACCACAGCCGAAAATTTTATTAATGCCAAAAAAATTATTGACAAAATAAAGCTTGAAAAAACACCTGAAATAGCTTTTCTTTCAAGTGAATTTCATCTTCTTCGCGCAAGTATAATTGGCAAAAAAGTTGGGGTGTATGCATCGTCTGTCCCTGCGCCGTCCCCAAAGAAATTGCGCTTTAGAAATTATGCAAGGGAATTTTTTGTCTTTCCGGAAGCTTTATTTAAACGCTCTGAAAAGACCGCCGAAAGACCTTGACTTGCACAGCAATTAATCTTTATAATTAAGGAAACTCTGATTAAAAATAATATTCATCTTGCTTGAAGATTTTCCGTAACCCTTTGCCAAAATGCTCGGCAATACACAAAGTATTGACTTATATTTTTGGAACATAAAAATATACTTCCAAATTGTGGACAAAGTGTTTTCGCGGTGTAAAATTATAATGTTATATGATTTCTATCCCGCGTAACTCTTGCGGGCGATGCCCGCACCTCTCCGTCACACTGCGTGTGACACCTCCCCTTTCAGGGGAGGCAAAATCGCCTAATCGAAAATTATAAAAATAGGTTAAGTACCAAGCTGTGCCGTGGGGCAAGTGGTAAAGGCTTACATAAACCCAACCCACGTAATTCCTGCGGACGATGTCCGCCTGAGCGTTTAGATTTAATCAGAGCTTCATTAAGTAATAAATGTGAAAGGTAACCGATATGAATAACACTCAAATGAAAGCGTATAAAGTAAAGGAAATTATTTTTTCCAACAATATTAAATCAAAAGTGGAGCTCAAGCTTGAAAACAAGGTTTCACACAACGTAAAATACAGCACAAATAATATTTGCGAGGCTGAGCTTACCGTTGAAGTAAAAGACAACGACAAACCCGATATATTGAATGTCAAAGTAATAGTTTCAGGAATTTTTCAAATTAAAAACAATGTTGAAAAAGAATTTATTCACGTTGAAACATTCAGAGAGCTTTTTCCGTTTGCAAAAGCTTTGATTACAACAATTTCAGCCAACGCAGGAATTGCGCCGATAATAGTTCAAAGCGTTGATATTGAAAACCAGGAAATTTATCGCATGAACTTAGGCAGAAAACCAAAGGGCGAACAAAAAGGGGAGGAAAACTGATGTCAAAGCTTCTTGACCTGCTCAATGACGAAGACCTTGACTTCACTGTCACAATAACTGACACTGACGGAGTTGAAGGAACATATGAATTTCTTGATATTGTATGCCGAAACAAGATTGAATATGCCGTTCTTTATTCACTTGAAGCAGACGGTTATGTTGATATTTTTCGTATTCAGTATATCGGTGACGATGAAAAATATATCCGTGAGACTGACGAAAAAGTTCTTGACGAAGTTTTTGAAATTTTCAGACTCAAAAATGAAGACGAATTTGATTTTTAAAGAGTTTTGACTTTTGTTTTTTGAAATGATATAATATTCCCGTTTTCTCAACAGTAAACTGAAAGAGGTATGTCCTATGAATCTGCTGCATTTTAAGTACGCAGTCGAAATTGCAAAAACAAAATCAATAAGCAAAGCGGCCGAAAACCTTTATATGGGTCAACCTAACCTCAGCCGTGCAATTAAGGAGCTTGAAGAACACCTCGGAATAACCATTTTTCGCCGTACTTCAAGAGGCATTACCGTCACCGCCGAGGGCGAAGAATTTCTTCAGTATGCAAGCCGTATCATTGCTCAGGTAGAACAGGTTGAAAATATTTACATAAACGGTACACGCAAGAAAAATCAGTTTTCCGCAAGCGTGCCGAGAACGACCTACATTTCCGAAGCATTCACCGCCTTTTGCAAACAGATGTCAACCGAAAATCCTGCCGAATATTTTTATAAAGAGACTAACTCAATGCGTACTATCCGAAATATTACCCACGAGGAATATAACCTTGGTATCATACGATATCAAATAAATTTTGAAAAATATTTTAAAAGTATGTTCACCGAAAAAAAGCTTGTCAGCGAAGCCGTTAATGATTTCAGCTATGTCCTTGTTATGAGCAAGCATCATCCTCTCGCCGGCAAAGAAACGATTGAACCCCAGGATCTTGCCGACTTTATAGAAATTACTCACGCCGACCCTTATGTTCCTTCAATGCCGCTTATTGACGTAAAAAAAAGTGAACTTTCTGAATTTGTTGATAAAAGAATTTTTGTTTTTGAAAGGGGCAGTCAATTTGAACTTCTTTCAAATGTCCATACTACCTTTATGTGGATGTCCCCGATTTCAGACGAAATAAAAAGCAAATATGATCTCGTGGTCAAAAAATGTTCGGGCAGCAATAAGGTTTACCGTGACGTTTTGATTTACCGAAAGGGCTATAAGCTTACGGCGCTTGACAATGCCTTTATAAAACAGGTCATAGAAACAGGAAATAAATACAGAAACATCTGAAAAAAAGGAACAGTCCGTAAATGTCAGACTGTTCCTTTTTAAAAGCTTGTTGAACACCTACTAAAGACACCCAATACTTATTATAATCGTTGTATGATGTTAAGGAATCAAAACAAGTTCAACATTTTAATTACAAATTATTACAATTTTGTCATATATATTTACAAATCATACATTTTGTTGTATATTGATAAAGGTTTAAAGAAATATTAAGAAAGTCATAATAGCATTGTGTAAGATTTACTGTCAAATGATTTTGTCTTTTTAATAATCTTTTTTATGGAGATGATTTTTTGAAGCTTATTAATAGAATAAAATATACATGGAACTCAATAATGAGCGAAATTACCGTTCCCGAATATATTCTTATCTGGATCATCAGAGCAGTTGTTATTTACGGAGGAATCAGACTTCAAGATCCGAGTCAGGTTGTGATGTATTGGATCAATACGCTCGCACTTTTTGCCATGACGATTTTACGCTTTGTTGCCCCCAAAAAAAGTTTTTTGGCAAGACTTGATTTTCGCGCTCAGCACATAATCGCTTTTTTTGAACTTCTTGGAACATTTTTTGGAAAATATATTAATGCTTATGCCTATATTGCAAAATATGACCGCTTGCTTCATCTTCTCTCCGGTCCGGGAGCAGTTATTGCGGGATATTTTGTTTTCAAGGCTTTAGCTTCAAAAGACGGAAAAAAGAAGATTTATCCCAGCAACCTTGCCGCCTTCAGCAGTATTTCGTTTTCCTTCGTTGTAATTACAATTTGGGAAATTGTTGAATTTTTCGGAGATTACCTTTTCGGTTCGGTTAACCAGGGATGGTATTATGCGCCGGCAGAAAACGATATATTTTTCAGAATTTTCGGAAAAGTCGCAGACCCCGGTCAATACCCCCTTTGGGATACAATGCTGGATATGATAGACGCGTCCGTTACAACTATTATTTCCGGAACAGTGCTTTGGGTCGTGCTGAAACTTATGGAAAAACACATGTTGAAAAACGATGCCAAAAAGCCTGAATTGGCTGAAACCTGATATCACCATAAAACAGATTGTTTGCATTAATGCATTTAATCTGTTTTTTTATTTTTTTCGACAGTTGACAAGGGTTAGCTCAATATATTAAAATATATATAACTATTTTTAAGAGGGTACTGTTTATTCAGCGCTTCCTTAAAGAAATGAGGTAAAATTTATGGCTGTTTTTAAAGCTTTTAGGGCTATAAGACCAACGTCTGAAATGTCAGATAAGGTTGCCGCCCTTCCTTATGATGTAATGAACAGTGAAGAAGCAAGAGAAATGGTTAAGGGCAATCCTTATTCATTTCTTCACGTTGATAAGGCGGAAATTGACCTTGATAGGGATACATATATTTATGACGAAAAGGTTTATCTTAAAGCGAAAGGAAATCTTGACAAGCTTGTTGCAGACGGTATATGTATTCAGGACGAAAAGCCCTGTTTTTATATCTATCGGCAGATTATGAACTCAAGGGTTCAGACCGGTCTTGTCGGCTGCGCTTCAATTGACGACTATATAAACAATGTTATAAAAAAGCACGAATTTACCCGCGCTGACAAAGAGCAGGACAGAATCAATCACGTTGATTACTGCGACGCAAACACAGGTCCGATTTTCCTTGCATACCGTGAAAACGATGCAATCGGCAGTATAATTTCTTCCTGGCAGACCTCACACGAACCGGTTTATGATTTTGTCTCTGACGGGGTTTCCAACACAGTTTGGATAATTGACTGCGAAGAAACAACAGCAAAGCTTTCCGAACTTTTCGGCAAGGTTGAAAACCTTTATATCGCCGACGGTCACCACCGCTGTGCTTCGGCGGTTAAAGTCGGTCAAAAGAGACGGCAGCAAAATCCCGGTTATGACGGAAGCGAAGAATTTAACTTTTTCCTCGCCGTTGCTTTCCCGAAAAATGAGCTTGCAATTATGGACTATAACCGTGTTATAAAAGACACAAACGGTCTTGATAAAGATGATTTTATAAATGCTCTTTCAGAAAAGTTTATCGTCAAAGAAACAAACAGTGACAAGCCGTACAGACCCGAAGCAAAACACACCTTCGGTATGTATCTTGAAAAAAAGTGGTACAAGCTTACCGCAAAGGAAGGTACGTTTGATGAAAACGACCCGGTTGAAAGACTCGACGTTTCAATTCTTCAAAACAACTGTATAACGCCTGTTTTTAATATCGTTGACCCAAGAACGGACAAACGTATTGACTTCGTTGGAGGTATAAGAGGTCTTGAAGAGCTTGAAAGAAGATGCGAAGTCGATATGAAGGTCGCTTTTTCAATGTTTCCGACTTCACTCGACGATCTTATGGCAATCGCAGACGCCGGCAAGGTTATGCCGCCGAAGTCGACTTGGTTTGAACCGAAGCTTCTCAGCGGTCTGTTCATTCACAAGCTTAAATAAAAAATACGGGGCTAAGTCACATTTAAAAGCACGATGCGAAAAATATCGGCGCTAATGTCTGATTTTAATTGAGGTTTAGTATTTATCTGCCCTTTGTTTTTGGAGAATATTATGACAACAAAGTTATATGATCTTGACAGTTATATCTCGGAATTTGACTGTAAAGTTTTAGAACTTTACAGAAGCGGCGAGGATTTAATTGTTGTGACAGACAGAACCGCTTTCTTCCCCGAAGGGGGAGGACAAAGCTCAGACATCGGATTTCTCGGAAAATCCTTTGTCTATGATGTTCAGATTGAATGTGAAAAAATTCTGCATAAGGTTGAAAACTATGAGGAAAATGTTCATAACTTCACCGTTGGCGGACAAATTCACGGAAAAATCAACATGAAAAAACGTTTTTCCGATATGCAGCAACATTCCGGTGAACATATTTTTTCGGGAATTGTACATTCGATGTTTGGCTACGATAATGTCGGTTTTCATCTTGGAAAAGAGCTTGTTACACTCGATTTTAACGGGAAATTTACAAAAGATGAGATGCGTAAAGTAGAAAGCCTTGTCAACAAAGCAATATGGGATAATCTTGAAATCAAGACTTTTTACCCGAGCAAAGAAGAACTTGAAACAATAAATTACCGAAGCAAAAAAGAAATAAATGAAGCCCTTCGCCTCGTTGAGATCCCCGGTGTTGACGTATGTGCCTGCTGTGCTCCACACGTTAAAAGAACAGGTGAGATAGGAATTGTCGAAGTGGTGAATTTTGAAAAATTCAAAGGCGGAACGAGAATATATATCCTTTGTGGAGAAAGAGCGCTTTGCGATATTCGTCAAAAGCTTGACGAAAACAAAAAAATCGGCAATATCCTTTCGGCAAAAGAAACCGAAACCGCCGAGATGGTTGAAAGGCTTAAAGAAAACAATAACCGGCTTTCATATGAACTTTCAAGGGCAAAGCTTGAAGCTCTGAAGCTTAGGGCGGAAAAAGAACCACCTTCAAAAAGAATTATTGTTTTCTGCGATTTGACCGATGGTGATTCAATCAGAGAATATGCAAATATTCTAAGCGAAAAGGCTCAGGACTTTGCGGCAGTTTTCGGCGGCAGTGAAAGCTCATATAAATACGTTCTCATAACAAAGACAAGCTTCGATATAAACTCGCTTTGCAAAAAAATGAACGCAGAACTTTTAGGAAGGGGCGGGGGAAGAAACGGCATTGTTCAAGGAAGCGTCTGCGCGGGTGAAAATGAAATTCGCAAATTTTTTGACGAGTGATTATGGATTGTCATAAATTAATCAGTGCTTCCTTAAATTTTTACCAATTGCATAATGGCGACCCACGTGTGGCCGCCATTACTTTTTGATTTATAAATCTAAGAAAGCCGGCAGAAAACGACCGGCTTTCTTATTTATAATATTGGTCGCTTATTCGGCTTCCTCTTCATCGACTGTGCCGTATTCATTTGCACGTTTTGCAATAACTGCTTCGTGAATATCTTCTTTGGTTTTGCCGGTAAGCTTATAGAAGAAGAACGGAACGCCTGCAAGAAGCATCATAACACCATGAACTATCGTATAGAAGAAAAGAAGAAGGATCTTTGTTCTGAAGCTCTGTTCCGGATTGGGAACAAGATCTGTCGGCTGAATATAGCCCATAAGTGAATTGTCACCATACATAAGGATAGGAGCAAGACCGCTGCCTATCGCACCGCTGATAAGCGTACCGATGTTGATAACAACCGGAAGTGATGCGTCAAGACGTTTGCCTGTTTTAAGTTCGATACTTTCAAGAACGTCAGCCTGGAACATTGACGGAAGAAGGTTTGATGCGCCAAACTGTAGACCAATGAGGAAAAGGAATACGATGAAGACGATCTGGTAAACCGGATTTGGATATTTGAAATAAAGATAACCGACTACAAAAGCTATGGAGTTGACAATAACCGAATAAATACCGCTTGCGATATAAAGAACCTTTGAGTTAAACTTTTTGAGAAGGAAGTTGATAACAAGCATACCAACCGCTGTACCGATACCGGTCGGAAGGGCAAAAAGAAGGTATTTTGAAGTTGAACCAAGAAGTGCAGCCGCAAGGAAAACACCAACATAGGTTGAAACCTGTCTGAAGTTCTTGAGAAATTCTGAAATGATAACGACCCATGCATATTTGTTTGTAAGAATGTCTTTAAAGCCGAGGAAAGGATTGCGTCTGGTTACGGTATAGTTTACTCTTTCGTGAACTGCGTTCATACCGATAAGCATAGTGATAATACCTACTACCGAACAAAGAGCCGCCGTTACGATATACTGTGCGCCTTCATTATCTTTGAAGAAAATTTCAACTACAAGAATAATAACAAGCGGAGCTGAATTTCCGACTGCTGAAACAATACTGCGGAAAGAAATAATTTTATCTCTTTCTTTCAAGTCGGGCGACATAACAAAGGCGACCATGTTGAAGGAGTTACCGAATGTACATGAAACTGCCCAGAGAATTGCGATAGTTATAATATAGATGAAAAGAACCGTACCCGAAAGACCTTTCGGCGCCCAGAAGGTGAGCATAAGAATAATACCCATAGGTACTGCAACGAGCATACCGAGCGGTTTGAACTTGCCTCTTTTGCCCATCTTTCTGCCGTCGATATACATTGCGATAAGGAAGTTAAGGAAGAACGGAATAACACTTACAAGAACATTGAAAAGTGACGCCTGACTTTCGGGAAGCTTTAATACGTTAACTATGTATGCGTTTCTGTATGAGCCTACCATACCGGTCATATTGGTGTAAAAGAATACTGCAACAAGATAAAGAATAAATTCCTTCATCTTGACATTGGGTGTTTTTTGTGCTGTCGTTTGCATATTTTTCTCCTCTATCTCTTAAAGTTTGCTGTGTAATCTCTCTGTTTTTCATCGCCTATCATTGAAAGCACGAAGCTGTCAATATCAGCTAAAACAGGGTTTTTGCCGCCAAGCTTTTTGCCGGCAATGTTAGTTATGGGGTGAAGCCTTTTAAGAAGCTTTGATACTGCGTCATACATCGGCGTACCCTTCACATAAGGTTCGTCACCGACAAAAATGTTACGGACAAATTCGACGCAGACGTCTTTTACAAGCCTGTCACCGATTGATTTGTCAACATTGAACAGGAAAAGTCTGCCGAGATGTTTAAGCTTCAATTTTTGAAGAAGTTTACCGGCCATTGTAACGGGAACTTTAAGCTTCTTGTTTTTCTCCGGTCCGCCGAAAAGCCGGGTGAAGAACGCGAAGTCAAAGGCCATTGCGTCGATTATATCGGTGATCATTCGGTCAAAACGCCACTGAAAATATTCCGCGCCTGTTTTGCCGCCCTTGTCCCATTCAAAATCTTCAATTGTAAAAGATTCTATATTGACGTTTTCTTCGTCAATTGTAACTTTTCGATAGGCGCAGGGACAGCCTACGAAGCAGCCGGTCTGAACATCGGTAATTTTGTTGCCGTTTTTGCTTGTAAATTCCGTCACAGCCTGTGCGTGCATATGGCCGGTAAAAATAAGCGACAAACCTGCGTCCGCAAATTCATTCGCCCTTTTTTCCCAATCGGTAAGCTTTGCGTCACCGATAAATTCCATAACAGGCGAAAACGGAAGAAGCGGGTAATGCGTCATGGCGAAAATATAATCGCCGGCCTCGTGAGCTTCTTTTATCTGTTCAAGCGCCCAAGCCATCTGATCATCCCAAAGCCCCTTGAAGTCTTTGCAGTCGCCGTCACAGTTAAGCGCAAGAAGACGGAAGCCCTCCTGAAGCTTTACAACATAGCTCATGGACTTCTTATGTTCGGAAATTGCGGCGTCAAAGCCGAAGTCTTTATAGAAATCCCTTAGTTCTTCGCGCGGCATTCCTTTAACGGGAATAAGTTTATCTGCGTCAAATTCAACAGGATTGTCCGAATAGTCGTGCCGTGCGGTTATAAGATAAATTTTTTTACCCTGTTCTTTGAGCTTATAAAGTTTTTCTCTGAACCCGACGTGACTTTGAAATTCACCTCTGTAAACCAGGTCGCCCGGAATAAGAATAATTTCGGTTTCTTTGTCGTCGGCAAGCTTTTTAAAGCCCGCATCAATAATGTATGGCGTTTCAGCAACACATTTTTGATCGATCCGGCTTCTTTCTTCATAAGCAGGTCCGCTTGCTTTAAAAGAAACATCAAAATAGTGCGTGTCGGTAACAAGGAAAAACTTTAACGGATCCATCTTCAATATCACACCCTTCGTTAAAAATTTTTATTGATTTATAATTATTAATATGGTATAGTGATAATAACACATTTTAGACATTTTTTCAAGGCAAAAATAAGTAAAAATTGTAAAAAATGTGCAAGAAAAAATTAACGGGAGGTAAATGCAGATAAAAATTATTCAAAACGGTATCTGCATTATGTAAAATCAAATGAAAATTACATTTATGGGCGCAGGCAGCACAATCTTTGCAAGAAATGTTATAGGCGATGCTATGTGTACCGAATCGCTTCGGGAAAGTACGTTTGCCCTTTACGACATTGACGCAAAAAGACTTAAAGATTCCGAAATTATACTTAGCGCAATTAATAACAATATAAACGGCGGCAAAGCAAAAATTGAAACCTATCTCGGCGCAGAAAACCGAAAAGAAGCTCTTAGAGGTGCGAATTTTGTTATTAATGCAATTCAGGTCGGCGGCTATGAGCCATGCACGGTTACCGACTTTGAAATTCCGAAAAAATACGGTATTCGTCAGACAATTGCCGACACAATGGGAATCGGCGGTATTTTCAGAACACTTCGCACAATTCCCGTGCTTGAGGGTTTTGCAAGAGATATGGAAGAAGTCTGCCCCGATTGCTATTTCCTTAATTATACAAATCCCATGGCTATGCTTTCGGGCTATATGCAAAGATATACCGGTGTTAAAACTGTAGGTCTTTGCCACAGCGTTCAAGGCTGCAGCCGTGAACTTCTCAAAAAGCTCGATATGCAGGACAAAATCGAAGGCAGAACCGATTTTATTGCAGGTATCAACCATATGGCATGGCTGCTTGAAATCAGAGATAAAGACGGAAACGACCTTTACCCCGAAATCAAAAAAAGAGCAAAACAGAAGAATCTTTCTCAAAAGCACGATGATATGGTGCGCTTTGACTATATTGAAAAGCTCGGCTATTACTGCACCGAATCGAGCGAACATAACGCAGAATATAATCCGTTTTACATAAAAAGCAGATATCCCGAATTGATTGAAAAATTTAATATTCCTCTTGACGAATATCCGAGAAGATGCGTAAACCAAATTAAAGGCTGGGAAAAAGAGCGTGATGAAATTCTTGCAAACGGAAAAATTACTCACGAACGCTCGGAAGAATACGCTTCATATATAATGGAAGCGATAACAACCGGCAAGCTTTACAAAATCGGCGGCAATGTGCTCAACAACGGTCTTATTGATAATCTTCCGAAAGAGGCCTGCGTTGAAGTTCCGTGCCTTATTGACGGCAGCGGCATAAATCCATGCCATGTAGGCTCGCTTCCTTTGCAGCTTGCCGCAATGAACAGTTCAAACATTTATCCTCAGCTTCTTACAATTGAGGCCGCAGTTACAAAAAAGAAAGACTTGATTTATCAGGCAGCTATGATGGATCCTCACACCGGAGCAGAGCTTTCGACAGATGACATAGTCGCTCTTTGCAACGACCTTATTGAAGCTCACGGCGACTGGCTGCCTAAGTACAACTGAGATGAATATGGAAAAACCTAACGTAATAATTATTATGACAGATGATCAAGGCTACGGCGACCTGAGCTGCATGGGGTCAACCGATTTTGTTACACCGCACCTTGACCAATTGGCAAAAGAAGGGATTCGCTTTACTTCAATGTACAGCGGCTCACCGGTCTGCTCACCGTCAAGAGCGGCGCTTCTCACGGGCAGGTATCCCGGCAACGCTGGAGTGCGTGCAATTCTTGCCGGACACAGAAGAGCTTCGGGTCTTACCCCCGAAGTTCCGACAATTGCAGCTGCGCTTAAAAAGCTTGGCTATAAAACCGGCATTTCTGGCAAATGGCATCTCGGACTCAAAGAAGAATGCAGACCGAACAGCAACGGTTTCGATGAATTTTCCGGTTTTCTTGCCGGCTGCCTTGACTACTATTCGCATATTTTTTATTATGGAATGGCTGACGGTCATACCGACCCGACCCACGATCTTTGGGAAAATGAAAAAGAGGTTTATGCAAACGGTGAATATCTTACCGAACGCATTACAAGAAAAAGCGTTGAATTTATCCAAAGGCATAAAGATGAACCGTTCTTTCTTTATACCGCATATAACGCTCCGCACTATCCGATGCATGCGCCCGAAAAATATATCAAACGCTTTGAACATCTTCCCCCGGACAGAAGAATTATGGCGGCAATGATAAGCGCAGTTGACGACGGTGTGGGGGAAATCAGAGCCGAGCTTGAAAGACAGGGGCTTTTAGAAAACACAATTATCTATTTTCAAAGCGACAACGGCCCTTCAAGAGAAACTCGAAATTGGCTTGACGGAACCGAGGACCCATATTACGGCGGAACAGCCGGTATTTTTACAGGTCACAAATTCAGCCTTTTTGAAGGCGGAATCAGAGTTCCTGCAATCATAAGCTGGAAAGGTCATATAACCGAAGGCAAAGTTATTGATTCTCACCACATTGCAACCGATATTTTTCCGACAATGCTTGAAGCCTGCGGTGCGAATACAAACGAATATTATACCGACGGCGAAAGCATTCTTGATATGCTTCTTGGGGGAGAAGAAAAAACGCACGAATATATCTTTTGGGAAATGGAAGGTCAGACTGCCGTTCGCTATGGCAAGTATAAGCTTGTTCTCAACGGCGTGCTTGTTGAAGGCGAAGAGCAAAGGGCGGATGTTTTTCTTTCCGACCTTGAAAAAGACCCGGGCGAAAAAAATAACCTTGCCGAAGAACTTCCCGAACTTACCTCAATGCTTGAAGAAAAAGCTCTTTCGTGGAGAAAAGGGATCGAAGAGAACTGGGACAAAAAATTTGCCAAAAATTATAAATCTTTGACTTAGGGAAGCTCTGATTAATACGAGCAGGGTAGCTTGTATTAATCAGTGATTCCATAAAACAATCAGGCAGCAGAAACCGAACTGCTGCCTGTAAAATTATGCCTTTTTTCATGTTTCGCCCTTATCGGCTATTGCTTCAATAACTTTTACAACATCACAATTAAACGTAAGCTCTGCAAGGCCGTCATATTGTGTAGCCGATTTGTTTATAAGTACAAGGTGCTTACCTTTGAAATATTGAATATATGAAGCCGCCGGATAAACCACAAGCGAAGTTCCGACAACTATCATAGTATCGGCTTCTTCAATTGCATTAATTGCCCTGAAAACCGAATTGCCCGAAAGCGGTTCTTCATACAGTACAACGTCGGGCTTTATAATTGCTCCGTCCTCGTCACAACGCGGTATTCCTTTTGAATTTGCAACATAGTCGAGCGGAAAGAACTTTTTGCATTTTGTGCAGTAATTTCTGTGCACACTGCCGTGAAGCTCAATTACATCGGCGCTTCCTGCAAGCTGATGAAGTCCGTCAATGTTTTGTGTCACAACGGTTACTTTTTTGCCTTCATTTTCAAGGGAAGCAAAAAACTTGTGCGCCGTGTTCGGCTCTGCTTCGGGATAAAGCATTGCCGACTTGTAAAACTCATAAAACATATCGGTATGTGAAACAAAGAAAGAGTGCGATATGATCTCTTCGGGTGTATATTTATATTTGTTTTCGCGGTTATAAAGCCCGTCTGCGCTTCGGAAATCGGGAATCCCCGAAGGACAGCTTATTCCCGCGCCGGTGAAAACGCAGATATTTTTGCTTTCGGCAAGAATTTCACGCAGTTTTTGAATTTTTTCTTCGTTCATAATCACACCTTGAAAATTGTAAGACTCTTGAATTTTTCGCCTGCTTTGAATGTGCATTGCGGAAATTCGGGGTGATTCGGCGTATCGGGGTAAAACTGGGTTTCAAGGCAAAAACCAAAATGCTTGTCAAGACCTATTCCGCCTTTGCCCGGTTCACCGTTCATAAAGTTGCCTGTATAAAGCTGAACACCGGGAAGGTCGGATAAAACCTCAAGCTTTCTTCCGCTTTTTTCGTCCTTCGCTTTTGCAACAAGGCGAAGCTTACCGATCTCGCCGTTTACGATAAAATTATGGTCATAGCCCTTGCACTGAATAAGCTGAATATCATCGGCTCCGATATCTTTTCCGATCTTTTTAAATTCGCGAAAGTCAAAAGCAGTTCCTTCAACACTTCTTATCTCACCGGTCGGAATACTGTTTTCGTCGGTCGGGGTGAAATAGTTGCAGTTAAGCATAAGCTCATGGTCAAGGATATCGCCGCTTGCGG
>CANQLQ010000013.1 GCA_947624755.1 uncultured Clostridia bacterium
TATGCGGCGGTGAAAGGAACACCGGCGGCCGAGGCGGGATAGATGCCTGTTGTATGATCTACAAAATAGGTGTCAAAGCCGCTCTTTTTGATTTCTTCAGCGGAAAGGTTGCGGGTAAGCTGGTAAACTATTGTGCCGACCATTTCAAGGTGGGCAAGTTCTTCTGTGCCAATATCGTTAAGGATTCCGGCAACCTGAGCGTATGGCATAGCGAAACGCTGGCTTAAATAGCGAAGTGAAGCGCCAAGTTCACCGTCCCCCAGACTGATTTTAAAGTTTGTCTTATTTTTTCTTTAATTTTTAACCAAAAGGATTGATAAAGCTATAATTTATAACAATCCTGTTTGGTTTATATATTTCAATATTTTCTATTAATTGACCTATCAACAGGGGAGAAATTTTTTCAAAGGTAACGACCTGTTTTAATAAGTTTTTTGTTTTTTCCTTTGATTGAGTTTCTTCCTTTCGGCTTTTAATTTCTTCGATTTTTAACATACGGTTTGACAAATCCTCTTTTTCGACGTTAAACTCGGATGACATCATCAAAAAATCTTCCTCGGATATAATTCCTCTTACTTTGTCCTCATATAAAGCTTTAATAATCCTTTTTATTTCTTCCAATCTTGTAATTATTGCTTTGTATTCATTATCCGATTGCTTTTCGGTTTTGTCGCATATTTTAGTATCAAAACCGCTGCAAAAAATTTCTGGATTTTTAATCGCTTTATTTGATATTCTTTTTAAATCGGATAAGACAAATTCGTTTAAAATGCTTTCTTTTATAACGTTTCGCTCACATTTGTTTTTACCGAACCTTGAATATCCCGAACATATGCAGACAAATTCTTTTTTCGCGCCAAGTCTGCGAAATGTCATAGGCATTTTACAGTCACCGCAGAATATAAGTCCGGCAAGAAGGTGATTGACCCTTTCTGTCGGATAAACTACGCCTGTCTTTTTTGATAACATCTGTTGCACCGTGAAAAAATCTTCTTTGCCTATAATGGGTTCGTGTGTATTTTCCACTACTACCCAGTCTTTTGGGGAAATTTTTTTGAATTTGTTGACTTTATAGTTGATTTTTTCGCTTCTATGCTGTGTTATATTGCCTATGTATGTAGGATTTCTTAAAATTTCCTTTACCGTCTCTGTTCGCCAAACATGGAATTTTGCATTAACATTAACATAATTAAGCTTTTGCACCTTGTTTTTGTATTCTGTTGGGTTTGGTATTTTTTCTTCTGTTAATACTGTTGCAATTTTTGCCATGCTGTAACCGCTCAGGTATAAAGAAAAAATCTTCCTTACTATTTCAGATGAAACCGGGTCAATAACAAGTTTGTTTTTATCGCTTTCTGATTTTACATATCCGAATGGTGCAAACGCGCCTATGAACTGACCGTTTATTCTTTTGGTGTCCATAACGGTTCTGATTTTTTTAGATATGTCCTTCGCATACATATCATTCAAAACCGATTTAAACGGGGTCATATCGTTGTTTGCGGAATTTTGGAATGTGTCTATTCCGTCGCTTAAAGCGATATAGCGTATGTTTTTTTGCGGAAAATATCTTTCAATATAATATCCCGTGTCTATGTAGTCTCTGCCAAGTCTTGACAGATCTTTTGTTATTACTAAATTTATTTTTTTATTTTCAATATCCTTTATCATTCTTTTGAAAGCGGGGCGATTAAAATTTAATCCGGAATATCCGTCATCAATGTAAATTTCGATAATATTCCAACCGTTTTCAAAAATATAATTCATAAGATAATCTTTTTGGTTTTTTATGCTCATAGACTGTCCGTTTTCTTCGTCCTCTCTTGAAAGTCGCAAGTACAGTCCGACATTATAAACCATTGAATTTAAGTAGTTATTACGAGTGACCATTACAACCTCCTTCTACTCAAATTAATAACTACCTACAGCAATTATATTTTACATCAAAGTCTTGCAAATTCCAATCCCTTACTGGGCTTTTTATCAAATTATTAATATAATTTATTAGAATATTTTCAAATTTTTCTCCCTTGTCCGTATAATTAACCGTTAAAGAGTATTCGCTTTTATTTTCACCGGTCAAAAAAATCCCTCCATTCAAATTAAGATATTAATATCTATTTTGAACAGGGAATTTTTATGACAGAATAGAAAATACATCGTTTACTTACTAAGCGCATTTGTATATGTGCCAAATAGGGTGTCACCGCACCCGAATTGTTAAAGGGCGCGGTGACGGTCTGGTTTGGAGTTTATCCTATATAGACAAACTAATCATGCGCAATAAAGACATTTCCGTATTTTTCGATTAGTTTAAAATTTTGTAAAAAAGATATGAGATTTTATATTTTTGAAGATTTCGATTTTAATTGATTTTTCCCCATAAAGCAAAGCTTGCTATGTTTTATGAGAGAAGGAATATCATATTCTTATATATTCTGTTTTAAGGTCTTAAATATTCGCTCATTTGAATACTTGCAGTTACGCTTGTATTCATAGCTGATATTTTTGCATACTGAGCTGTAAGGGCTGTATTCTTTTCAGCTTGAATGGCGTTATTTAATATCTGTTCATTTTGCGAAACAATTTTTTCGTTAAGTGCATTTGCTTTTACCTGTTGCAAAATAATTTCCGATTGCTGTTGAATAATAGTTGCCAATTGTTGCTGAATGGTATCTAAATCACAATGTAAGAGTGCTTCATTTAATGAAGCTGTTGATGTTGAAATAAAATCATACAAAAAATATGAAGCATAAATGTTTCTAAATTTTGAAGGAATAATATTTAGAGAATATGCATCTATGCGTAAATTTTCCGTTTTATTAATTTCTTCAACAAGTTGATCTAGTTGATAGCAAAGGTTATTTCTTTCAACTAATTCAGAATTTACCCTCTTATTGTCATTTGCAAGACTTTCTTTATACTCGCTTTCTATTATTTTATTGCTAACAATCAAATAAATTATAGAGCCCGCAATAATAAGAATACCAATTACTATTGCAAATATCGATAAACCATTTAAAAAACCTGTAATATCAAAGAGAAAATCTGCAATCCATGTGTATTTTAAATAGCCAACTATCATTCCGGCTATAATCAATATCACACCAATTCCCAACAAAAAACCCATGTCTTCGATTTTTATCTTATCTGCTCCATTTTCGCTTACTTGTTTTATTCCAAGTTGAGATATTCGATTTTCTAAGTAGTTCTTTTGATTTAAAAGCTTATTATTATAAAATTCGAGCGTTCTTACGTTGTACAAGTAATTGTTAAGAACATCTCTATTAAATACTGTATTTAACTGCGTGTTATCGCTTTCATGATTTATTATATTTTTTTCCTGTCTTTCTTCTGTAATTGTATATCCACAGTGCTTGCAAAAGTTTACATTATCATTTAGTTGTTTTCCACAATTACTACAATACATATTCAGTTTATCTTCCTTTCAGTTTTAACAAAATTCATTTTAAGTTAACAAACCCATATGTTTTTTAAAAATGTGAGTATCATATAATTAAACTTACACTTTCATTTTTTTATTTTATAACAATGTAAGTAAATTTTAATTTATCTGGTCTATATTTGTAAATGTTAATCATATTAGAACATCTTTGCCCCATGCGGACGGGTAGTTTTTCCGCATGGGGCATTTGCTTAATATGCGCTTAGATTTAATCCGTTATTTAATCAGGTATAAGAAATATTGCACATATTGAACAACAAGAACCGGTGATCTTAAATTATACAGGCACATTGCCGTTATTAGTAAAGCGGTATGAATGTGCGGTGGTATTTTTCGGCGTATGCTTGAGCGGTTGAACCTGTGTAACCATAGATTGTAGCAGTAGCGTTGATTGTTGTATCATTATCGTATATTTCACAATACGGATTGTTTATTGTAATTTTTTCTAGATTTTTACAATATTCAAATGCATTGTTTTCAATACTTGTCACACTTTTTGGTATACTGACTGTTTTAAGATGTGTAGCTCCAGAGCAAAGCTTTGCAGGTATTTTTGTTGCGCCGTCAACTATTGTTAGTTTTTCAATATAACTATCTGCTAATGCACCGTCTCCACTACCTGAAGTAAGATACCTATGGTCACTATATGTTAAAGTTGCGGGAATTGTCAGATTTTTTAACTTTTCACAATTTTTGAATACAAAATACCCAATTTCAGTTAATCCATTACCTAAGTTTATATCCTCTATTGATGTACAATTATAGAACGCATAATCGCCAATAGTTTTTACGCTATTAGGAATAGTAATATTTTCGATATTTTTACAATTATAAAATGCGAAGTCGCCAATAATGGTTACATTTTCTGGAATTGTTACATCTATAAGGTTTTCGCAATATTCAAATGCGTTGTTTTCAATACTTGTCACACTTTTTGGTATACTGACTGTTTTAAGATGTGTAGCTCCAGAGCAAAGCTTTGCAGGTATTTTTGTTGCGCCGTCAACTATTGTTAGTTTTTCAATATAACTATCTGCTAATGCACCGTCTCCGCTACCTGAAGTAAGATACCTATGGTCACTATATGTTAAGGTTGCAGGAATTGTAAGATTTTTTAACTTTTCACAATTTTTGAATACAAAATACCCCATTTCAGTTAATCCATTACCTAAGTTTATATCCTCTATTGATGTACAATTATAGAACGCATAATCACCAATAGTTTTTACATTATCTCTAAGTGTTACTTTTAGCAAGTTCATTAAGTCAGCAAACGCATAATTTCCAATAGAAGTTATATTGCCCTTTATTGTAATAGAAGTTATACTGTCTTTTTGTAAATACCATGGCGGACGGTTTGATATTGAGTAGTTTGACATTTTACCTACACCTGAAATTATCAGTTCGCCATCCTTGATATCCCAATTTATGTATCCGTCGTGTGTTTCCTTAATAGCTTCTTCAACAGCAAGCTTAGCATTTACCATATAAAAATCGCCTGTTGTCGGTGAAGCAGGATTGTCTTTTACGCTGGTATTGCCTTGTTTAGCCGTATCAATAACAATTTTTCTGACCTGTTCACCGGTAAAATCAGGATTTACTGACCACACAAGACTTGCAACACCTGTAACTATTGGAGCGGCCATTGATGTGCCACCCATTTTTGCGTACTTTTGACCATCAGCAACAATTGTTAAGCCATCCTCCTTTTCCTCGATACCGGCAACTGTACTATAATTGTAGGCTCCGGGAGCAACAATATCTACAATTGTTCCTCCGCCGTTTGAACTCCTAGCCATTTCATACGTTGCCTTAGAACTTTCTTTGTCAGCACTTGCCACTATAATAACCCTGTTCATTATTTCTTCTTTAGATACTTTATTGTCTTTCCGGAATTTCCAGCTTGTCCAACAATTTTCGTTTGTTATTGAGGCAAAATAACCTGATTTATCGGCATCAATACCTATTTTTTTATTTTTGGTACCATTTCCAGCTGCCATTACGACTAAAAAATCATACCCTTTTTCTAAGAGTTTTCCAATTTTTTTGCTGGCCTTTTTACCCCAAGCTTTTATGTCGTCTTCTGTTAATAGATTTTTACCTTTTTCATCTAAATAAATTTTTCCATTAATTTCATAAGTGGGTCTTCCTACTGAAAGATTTATTGTCTTACATTTGTAATCTTTTACAAGTTTTTCAAAACCTTTATAAATTTCACTTTCCGTGTAATCCTTATCTGACTCAGCATCATAACAATAAAGTGATTTGTTTTTTACAACGCCGGCTATGCCTATGTTATTGTGATTGGCACCAATTAGACCGGCTACATGTGTTCCGTGATTAGTTGGTGAATTTTCCTTTGAAACCACCTGTAAATTTAAATCTTTGTGATTATTATCAAAACCGCTGTCGACAATACCGATGTTTATCTTTGAGAAATAATCATCATACGCCCATGCTCCGGGTAAATTCGATGCAACTGCCCACCAATTGTTATATGACGTATTTAAATTTTCAATTCCTGTTTCCCAGTCCCATTTTACCTTATTGCTAAAATCATCTAATTCTCCATTCCGAAAAGGGTCATCAACTGGGGCTGAGTTAAATGTTATTTCACTTACCTCATCATATTCTGCGTCAATGTCATCATTTTCATTAAGTTTGTCAATTATGCTTTCTAATTCTTCAAGTGTAGATTTTTCCACTCTAACATGGAGTTCGTTAAATCCCTCTATGCCCCCAACAACTTTACCATTAATTGAATTAACGATTTCTGCTTTTCTTTTATCAGTACAATCTTCATCAAAGTCAATAATTATAACATTATTGATAAATCTTATTCCAGTCTCTTCGTCAATTGAAATATCCTCATCGTTTGACTCATAGACTTCATCAATATCAACACCCTTGATTAATTCCTCATATTCTTTAGATGTTGAACCCTTATTGCTTTCCCCATAATACACCTTAACTGTATTCTTAGTTTCAGCATTACCAAATTTAATATTTGTACTTTCTTCAACATGCTCTCTACCATTATCAAACCCATTGTTCCCAAACGAGACTTTACGGGTAAACAGATACTTAAAGAACATGATAATCTTCTGTAAGAAGTTTAATCCTTTGTGACTTTTGTTTACCATTGCGCTATAACCGAAAGAAATACTTTCGCCTGCATTAAGTTTTTCCGTCTCAGCTTTGGTCTGACTGCCTTTTCCAACGGGTGTTAAGCCGTCAAATAGTGCTTCAACGCTAACATTTTCAATTGTTTCATTAGTTGTGTTTGTTACTTTGACTGTAATATTAGCTTTTGCTGTTGCCGAGTAACTTCCCTTGTCGGTTGAAATTTCAATTGAAAATGGGGCGTTTGTGTCTGTCTTTGTCTCTGTGTTTGTTTCTGTCTCATTTGCTGTGAAGCTTTTTAATATTTTTTCCGTGTCCACAGCAGATACCGGTACTGTCATTGACAGCAGCATTATTACTGAAAGTAATATGCATAGTGTGTTTTTAATTTTTTTCATTGGTTTTTACCTCCTATTTTTTTCGACAATTTAATGTATAAATTCCGCAAAGTATGGTAATACTAATAGTTGACCGAATTTGAACCCCCTTTTTTTCGTGAAGTTTGTAACTCAACGAAAAAAGCGGGAGAAGCCTTTATTTTATGGGCTTCTCCCGCTTTTTGACCACTTATTTGACCACTAATAGCAGACGGCAAGTTTATCAATGCCAACCTTTTTTAACTCCATAGAAGAATGAACATATCTTTCTAAAGTGAAATTTACCGTTGAATGTCCTAAAATTTCACTTAGGCTTTTGACGTCCATATTATGCTCGATTGCCCTTGTTGCAAACGTATGCCTTAATGCATGAAAGTTTACGTCTCGTATTCCGGCGGATTGAAGGATTTTTTTAAATTTATACTGGTAAGTTCTTGGCTCGGCATATGCTTTTGTGCCTGTTAATATATAATCGTCTTGTGAATGAGCCTTATTTTCTGAAAACAATATATCACGTATAAAATCAGGTATGGGTATAAATCGCATAGACCTGATACTTTTTGGAGTATCTATAACGACTTTTGTTTTGCACGCGCTCTTTTTATCAGTGTTCTGTATTCTCTGCAATGTCTTATTGACGGTAATGACAGATATTTCAAAATTAATGTCTTTCCACTGTAAAGCGCAAAGTTCGCCAATTCTAAGACCGGTAAACAGAGCGAGTAAAATTCCTATGGTTTCGTTGGAAATATGTTTTTTTATATATTTTACAAGTATTGTTTGCTCATTCGGTGTCAAAACCTGTAGTTCCTTCGGCTGTGTTTTCATACAAAACAGGTCAAAATCCATAGGCTTTACATATCCTCTTGTCATTGAATATTTAAGTATTTGCTTTATAACTGAAACAATATCTTTTATACTTTTGACCGAAAGTCCGCCCGAACCGTCTAATCTTCCGCACTTGATTTTTTCATTGATGTATCGTTGAATGGTTGTGTGTTCTATATCCGAAAGCTTTAGACCGCCCAGAACCGGCACTATATGTTTGTTTACAATATGCGTATATTTTGCAAAAGTGGATTGTTTAATTCTTATTTCAATTTCGCTGAGCCATTGGGCGCAGATGTCTTGTACAGTTAAAGATGTTTTAATAACGCTTTGCGTTTTTTTATCTGTTAATTGCGATCTCAATTTTGATTTAATTTCCGAATAGCTTTTTGCATAAATTGATTTGTATTTATCATCAATTAATATTCTTGCCTCCCAACGACCGTCTTTTCTTTTGTGGATATTTTCACCGCGTTTTGACATCTCTATCACCCTTTCAATAAGTTGACCACTATTTTGACCACTTAAAAATTAAAATTATCGTATAAATGCTTCTATGGTTTATAAAATTTCATTATTTATAGAAAATTCGTTGAAAAACTATTGACAATTATTATCTATTTTAGTATTATGTTAGAAAATAATGTCATTTTTATTAATCGTTGAGTTACAAACTTCACGAAAAAATACAAAATGTTTTTTCCAATATATATTATTTTACTTGTTATTTCTTTAGAACGGATTGGATTTTTCTTTCTGAGCCGTTCTTTTTTATATGTTTATATGCAAAACAGGTATGCGATTGACACAACCGTTAATAAATTTTAATTTAGAATTTGATGCATAATATGTTGACAATTGTGATACAATATAATATAATATTTGTGAGGTGACCATTATGAAATTTTATACGGTACGAGATTTAAGAAATACTCCAAAAAGCATATGGGAAAATCTTTCTTCCGACGGCGAGGTTGTAATTACAAATAACGGCAAGCCGACCGCGCTTTTGATTGATATTGCCGACGGCGGTTTTGAGGAAACCGTAAAAGCGGTCAGACAGGCAAAGGCAATGCTTGCTTTTAATTCTATGCGTATGAAAGCGGCGAAAAACGGCTATATGACTGATGAAAAAATTGAAGCTGAAATATCTGCTGTGCGCAGGGGTGAGTAATTATGCTTGTAGTGATTGATACAAACATTCTTGTATCCGCTTTATGGTCAAAAAACGGCGGGCCTGCAAGAATTTTAAGCCTGATAATTAGTGGGGATCTTATTCCTTGTTATGATTATAGAATTTTAAACGAATACAGAGAAGTTTTAACAAGACCTAAATTTAAATTTACAAGCAGTGAAATAGATTCTTTGCTTGACTGGATTGTAGACAATGGACGCTCTGTAGTCGCTCAGCCGTTAAGCATTGAATTTACAGATAAAGCGGATAAAAAGTTTTATGAGGTTGCAAAGTTTTGCGGTGCAAGTCTGATTACGGGAAACATAAAACATTTCCCAAAAGACACGTTTGTTTTGACTGTTTCAGAGTTTTTACAGCAGTACAAATAAAATATCCGGTTAAACTGCATATGCAAAATATAGAGCAGTTAGTTTGATTTTTAGTATTAATATATCTATAGATATGCGTGTAAAAGTGCATATCTTTTTTATATTATTTTCTCTAAACCTGTTCTTTCAAGGTGTACCCAGAGTGTTCTTTTCATGTTAGAACAGCCTAAAGAATACTTTATATTTTCTCTGCCGTCCGCAAATGCAGTAAATACAATAGTTTTCGCTGTAATGATGAGGGCAAGGGGTTCTATTCTTGAAATTACAAAGAAGTTTTGCAAAATCAATAACAGAAAGCTGTATGTTGTTTCTCTTTCCGAACCTTCAATGTCGGACAAGTACAATCCTTTTCGCCATGCAAGCCCGACTATGTGCAAGGATATGCTAATAAACATGACCGAGTGGAGCGAGGAACACTACAAATTAAACACGGAGCGTTATTTGCAAAAGCTGATAATATTATTGCAACAGAATAAAGTTCCGTTGTCTTTTAAGAATATTGTTTACAATATGAGCGCGGACAGGTTCAATCTTTTAAGCGCAAAGCTTTTAAAAGCCGAAGATATAACCAAGCAGGAGCATTTATTAAACCTTGAAGTTTCAAAGGTATGCGGAGGCATAGCCCAAAATGCCGAAGCACGTTTTTGTACTGTAGCGGAAAGCGAATTTGGAAGTATTTTTGCAAATGACGGGATAGATATTTACTCTACAATTAAAGAAAATGCCGTTATTCTATTTATACTAAACCCGTTGCTTTATCCGGAAATTTCACCTCTTATAGGCAGACTTATTTTAATTGACGCTAAACAAGCGGTCAACAAATGTTTTCACAACAGACCCGAAAGGGCTTTCTACATTTTTGATGAAATCAACACATATGCTTCCACAGCTTTAATTGATTTGATTAACAAGTCAAGGAGTGCGAATATTACTTCAATCCTTGCAACGCAGAGTTTATCTGATTTAGATTTTACCTGTAATGAAGCCTTTAAAGAACAGGTCATTGAAAACACAAACAATTACATTGTTCTTCGCCAAAACAGCGCGGTCAATTCCGAAAACTGGGCGAACATTTTAGGAACGAAATCGACAATAGACGTTACCTACCAGCTACAGCAGAAAGGATATTTTGAAACGTCCGACACAGGTTTGGGAAGTGCAAGAAGGGTAAGGGAATTTTATTACCACCCTGACGATATTAAAAAGCTTGCAACAGGCAAGGGGATTTTTATGTCAAAGGACTACTATTTTCATTCGTATATCGACATATGCAAACCGTTTTAGTCTGTTTTGCATTTACCCTTAAAAAGCGTTTAACAGATTTTACAGCCACAGTCAAGGGTAAAAATGCACGGTCTTTCGACCGCCCTTGACAGCGGTTGCAAAATCTGTTTTTAAGTAATTAAGGGGTAAATGGAAAACTATGTTAGGAGGTAACGCAATGAAAAACGGAGGTTTCTTTAAATCCAATTGGGCTTATTTAATATGGTTTACTTTTTACTTTTCCTTTGCTGTTTTTGTGATTTATGCTTTTGCTCAGAATATCGCTTTAAGCATATTAATTACAGTATTGATTTATGGTTTGTCGGTCGCTTTTGCCCTATCGCCGGCAGGCGAGGCATTAGCAAGGGTTTTGGAAGGTGCAAAACCTATTTATACCGAACAGGATAAAAATTATTTGCTTCCAATTTTTGATGAAGTTTATGATGAAGCGTTAAGGACAACGCCAAGCCTTAGACAGGATATTCAAATATACATAACCGAAAGTATGGCGGTAAATGCTTTTGCTTTGGGCAATCGGACGATAGCGGTCACGAGAGGTGCGTTATATGCTTTTTCATCTGATGAGTTAAAGGGCATTTTGTCTCACGAGTTCGGGCATATTGCAAACGGCGATACAAAGGCATTGCTTATAAAGCTTGTCGGAAACGGGTTCTTTTCTCTTATCGTTTTTGTTTTCCGTTTTGTAGCTTTACTTTTGCAGACTATTTCAAACGCATTAAGCGGTAAAAATATTGTGATTTTTGTAATATCTGTTGTCATTTTTTTGACAAGGCTTATCATAGATATATCCCTGTTTGTCTTTGTTTTTATCGGTGATGTTATTATTGCCCTAAACAGTCGATACAGCGAATATTTAGCCGATGAATATGCATATATTATCGGTTATGGCGAAGATTTAACAAGTGCGCTTTATGTTATATCAAAGCTTGAAATGCCGGGAAAGCTCACATTTACAGAACGTTTAAAATCTTCACACCCATACACTTCTGCAAGAATTGAAAGACTTGAGCAACTTGAAGAACAACAGGCTTGCTAAAGCCATACTACCCCATACCCCTTAATTGACAAAGTGCAAAAACAAGGTGAGTAGAACCTCTTACAGGTTTTACTCACCGCTTTTTGCATATATTATTGTTGGGAGTATGGAAAATCTCTCAAAATGGCTGTAGATAGTATTAATTTGATTGTGTCATAAAATCAGTCGTTCATCCACTCCGCCGTATTGAGTGATAATTATTTGTGCATATTTTGCGTTCGGGTTTTTGATGTTTATGGGATATTGAAGGATTTTTTCATATTTCCACATTAACAGTCACCTCTGTTGTCCCATGGCCACGGAGCTTTGAACCATTCTTTGCCTGAAGCGTCCAAAGCCGTAGGCGGACCGTATTTGCATTCATATTCTTCGAGAAGTTCAAAATAACATTCCTTGTATTTTTTTATAAGTTTCATTGCGGTTTCATCACAGGGATGTGTGTCAAGATAAAGATGCAGATCCCAGATTGAAAAACGTATAGCCATCAATCGGTGCTTTAAACTGTTTTTGTTATAGGTCATCTGCAGCACCCCGCAAGGAAAGGCTTATCGAGAACAGGGAAAATCGTTCCCATTGCAAGAGCCTTTTCGCATGGGTAAACATCGTTGCATTCCTGATACGGAACATAAGCCATTGTAACTACCGGATTTTCCGGAAGAGCTGATGTTTGCGTACAATTGCAGTTTGCGCGATAGTTTTCATTAGCAGTTTGCCGCGGATAACCATATGCGTTATAATTGTTCATACGGTATCTCTCCAAAACTGTAAAGTAGGGATTAGTCCCGCTAACATATTATGAATTTTCCCGATGTATTGTGAAAATTAATGTCAATTACAAAAAAGCGTCTTTGCAGCATGAAAACAACGTAAAAATATTAAGTAATCTCTGATTAAATCACGCATAAGGCTTAAGGAACCACTGAATAAATCACGCCTGCCGGCTGAACGCGCATCTTGCACCGATATTTTCCGTCATTTTTGCCAAAAGCTCCTTGAAATACGTCAGTATTCCTGCGTCGCTTTTGACAATCTGACGAAAAATTCGGCGGCGCAATCTGCACGTTCGATTTAATCAGCGCTTCCTTAATACTCATCTTGCTTGCAAATTTTCCGTAATACTTTGCCAATCAATCTGAGCATTAGATTTAATCAGAGCTTCCTTAAGGAAAATCCCATTAAAAAAGTGGCGGTAAATACCGTCACATAAGCTTCATATATATATTTTCTGATGACTTTTAATTTTTTTAAGCGCTCCCTTTTCAAGCCTTGAAACCTGAGCCTGAGATATTCCGATTTCCTTTGCAACCTCGGTTTGGGTTTTACCTTGCATAAATCTTAGATAAAGTATCCTTTTTTCTCTGTCTGCAAGATTCTCCATTGAAGTGCGAAGCATAATTTCATCAATAAGATCAACGTCGGTGCAGTTGTCGCCTATCTGATCCATTACATAAATGGTGTCGCCGCCTTCAAAGTAAACCGGGTCATAAAGAGAGACCGGTTCTACAATCGCCTCAAGCGCAATTACAACATTTTCTTTTTTTATGCCGAGTTCTTTTGCAATTTCTTCAACTGTAGGCTCTTTTTGGGTTTCGTTCTGAAGCCGCTCTTTTACAAGCATAGCGTGATAAGCTGTATCTCTTATTGAACGGCTTACCCTTATTGGATTATAATCGCGAAGATAGCGTCTGCATTCGCCGATAATCATCGGAACCGCATAAGTGCTGAATCTTACGCCCTGGTTTATATCAAAATTATCAATAGCCTTGATAAGTCCGATACAGCCGACCTGAAAGAGGTCGTCCGGGTTTTCCCCGCGGTTGGAAAAACGCTGGATAACGCTGAGAACAAGGCGAAGATTGCCGCTTATAAGCTCTTCCCTTGCGCTTTTGTCGCCGTCACGGCTTTTTTTGAGAAGCTCGGTTTTTTCTTTTTCACTTAGAACCTTGAGTTTTGAAGTATCTATTCCGCAAATTTCAACCTTGTTGTAGGCCAATATAGTCACACCTTTGTCATGTCTTTCAATTTGAGTATTGACAAAAGCGGCGCAGAATATGAACAAAATAGTAATTGAAATAATTGTCAATATATGTTATTATAAATTTATATAAGAAAAGTTAATGTTGCATATTTAATGAACCACTGAATAAATCACGCCAGCCGGCTGAACGCGCATCTTGCACCGGTATTTTCCGTCATTTTTGCCAAAAGCTCCTTGAAATACGTCAGTATTCCTGCGTCGCTTTTGACAATCTGACGAAAAATTCGGCGGCGCAATCTGCACGTTCGATTTAATCAGCGCTTCCTTAAAACAAATATGCTATGTTTTCTGTCAGGAGGAGAATTTATGAAGTATCAGGTAAAAAAGCTTGAAATTAATAACTTTAATGTTATTGAAGAAGGAAAACTTCCCGCAAGAAGCTATTTTATCCCGTACAAAAACAAGGAAGTTCTTGCGTCAAAGGACGTCTTGAATCAAAGATATGAAAGCGATATTGTAACTGTACTTTCCGGTGACGACTGGAAATTTAAGTATTATGAAAAGCTTTCAAAGCTTCCGATGAATATTGATACGGAATCTATAAACTTTGACACAATAAGAGTTCCGTCAACCTGGCAAAGAACAGGTTATGAGCCGCCGGTTTATCTTAACACAAGATATGAGTTCGATGTTAACTATCCAAATGTTCCCGAGGAGATGTCGGCAGGTATTTATGTCAAAAAATTCTTTATAAAAGAAGAGACAAAACATACAATAATAACCTTCCTGGGCGTCTGCTCATGTGTTACTTTGTATGTCAACGGAAAATATGTCGGCTACAGTGAATGCTCGCATAATATGGCTGAATTTTCGCTTGACGGTGTTGTTGCGCCGGGAGAAAACGAGCTTCTTGCCATTGTTACAAAATGGTGTAACGGTACATACCTTGAATGTCAGGATATGTTCAGAGAAAACGGAATTTTCCGCGATGTTTATGTAACCGAGCTTCCCGAAGAATATGTTTTTGACTATGAGGTAAAAACCTTAAAAAATCAAGATAAATATAATATGGAGCTTGACGTTAAGCTTGAAGGTAAAGTAGAAACACTAAGCCTAAACGCCGAACTTTCAAAAGACGGTGAGATTATTGTTTCAAAGTCGCAAAATGCAGAAAATGCAATGACTTTCTTTTTTGAAGATCTTGACATTATCGAATGGAACGCTGAAAAGCCTGTTCTTTATGATCTTTATATTACCCTGTTTTCAAAAGACGGCGTAATTGAGGTTATCAGAAACCGTATTGGATTCAAAACATCGGAAACGGTTGGCGAGCTTTTCCTTTTCAACGGAAAAAAAATTAAATTCAAGGGTGTAAATCACCACGATACCCACGAAGATACCGGTTATGTGATGAGCGCACAGGATCTTCTTAAAGATGTACTTCTTATGAAAGAATATAACGTCAACACTGTCCGTACTTCTCATTATCCTCCGGATCCTATCTTCCTTGACCTTTGCGATGAATACGGACTTTATGTTGTTGACGAAGCCGATATTGAAACTCACGGCACGCAATTTACCGCTAATTTCACACCGACTTTAAAAGATAATATTCTTAGCAACGACAAAAAGTGGCTGCCGCGCTATGCTGACAGAGTACTCAGAATGTTTTGCAGAGACAGAAACCATGTTTCTATTACAATGTGGAGTCTGGGAAACGAATCCGGCGGCTGGAAGAATCATGACAAGTGCTATAAAATGCTCAAGGAGCTTTCACCGATACCTGTTCATTATGAAGGGGCGATCAGAACACCGCGCGGCTCATACGATGTAATTTCCGAAATGTATCAGCATCCGTTTATCATTGCAAAAATTGCAAAGCACGCTTTCGGCTTAAGATATAAGGGCAAGCCCTATTTCCTTTGCGAATACTGCCACGCAATGGGAGTAGGCCCCGGTGCGCTCGAAGAATATTGGGAGCTTTTCTATGCAAACGATCAGCTTACGGGTGGCTGCATTTGGGAATGGGCCGACCACAGCGTTCATGATGAAAGCAAAAAGTTCAAATATAAATATACCTATGGCGGCGACCATGGCGAAAGACTTCACGACGGCAACTTCTGCGTTGACGGTCTGTTTTTCCCGAACAGAACTCCTCACACGGGTGCGCTTGAAATGAAAGCGGTTTACCGTCCGATAAGAGCAAAATATATAAGCGAAAATCTTTATCAGTTCACAAACACCAACCGTTTCACAAATGCAAATGAATACAAAATAACCTATGAACTCCTTGAAGACGGCAAGGTAATTGAAACAGGCGGCTTGTCTCTTGAGCTTGCACCCGAATGCAAGAAGAATGTTGTCATTGCACACAAAATGACAAACAAAGACCACGATTACCACATTAATTTTATTTATAAAAAAGCTGACGGAAAAATCTGCGCAAAAGAACAGCTTGTACTAAATGAAGTTTTCACAAAGCCTGAAATAAAAGCTAAAAAGGCTGTTGCCTTCTCTAAAAAAGGTGACGGACTTGTTGTCGGATTTGAAAACGGCACGGCAGTTTTCAATAAAATCACCGGAGCTCTCGAAAGTCTTACAATGAACGGCAAGCAAATTCTTGCAGACAGTAAAGGATTGGGCGTAAACATTTTCAGAGCGCCGCTTGATAACGACAGAAACAAAGTTAAATGGTGGAAGAAAAGAGGACTTGAGGACGCTAAGCTATCTAATCAGAGACTTATAAAATGCGAAAATGAAAAAGACGGTCACTGTGTTGAGATAAAAACGGCGGCAACTTTTGAAACCAAGGGCAGAAAGCTGTTTGACGTCAAGCTCAAATATAAAATTTATTCCGACGGAACAATAGCTGTCAAAGCAAAGCTTATCAGAAGCGGTCTAAAAATAAAGGAAGCCGTGCTTCCTCGTTTCGGCGTATCGCTTTCGCTCGACCCGTCGCTTGAACAGATTGAATACTACGGACTCGGCGAGGCTGAAAACCTCTGCGACTTCAAGGCTCAAAGCACAATGGGCATATATAAAGCCGGTGTCTGGTCAATGGTATATGATTACATTAAACCGCAGGAAAACGGCACACACTGCGAGACAAGATATGTAAAGCTTACCGATGAAGAGGGCAATGGCATTGAGGTAAGATACAGAAAAGTACCTTTCATTTTCAGCGCAAGACCGTATTCAAACGAAACACTTCAAAAAGCAAAACACATTGAAGATGTAAAATCGGACAATAAAATCACGCTTAACATTGACGGCTTTATGTGCGGCACAGGAACAAACAGTTGTGGTCCCGATGTTCTGCCTAAGTATAATCTTCACATAAAGGATCAACTTAAATTCAGCTTCTATATTTCGCCTGTATGTGACGGGAAATAAAGAACCGTTTTATATATTGAACGATTACGAAAATTAAAGAAGTACGATGATATGATCTTGCAGAGTTTGATACAAAGCTGAGGAAAACCCAAAAGTCCGGAGATAAAAAGGGGAGGGATTTTTATGATTCGCGCAGTAATATTTGATATGTTTGAAACTCTTGTTACGCATTACAATTCCGCTTTATATTTTGGAGAGCAAATTGCGGCGGATCTGGGCATTAGCAATGAAGAATTTCAAAAAGTTTGGCAATCGTACGATGAATCAAGAACAATCGGGCTTTTAAGGAATCTCTGATTAAATCACACTTAAGGCTTAATACTCATCTTGCTTGCAAATTTTCCGTAATACTTTGCCAAAATACTCGTCAATACACAAAGTATTGCCTGCGTTTTTG
>CANQLQ010000014.1 GCA_947624755.1 uncultured Clostridia bacterium
TTCAGGAAAGCCCTTATAATGTAGGTGTGGACTGCGCTATACTTATGAATCCAAAAGTATGGGTTGCAAGCGGTCATGTTGGCGGCTTTTCTGACCCGCTCATGGACTGCAAGGAATGTAAAACCCGCCACAGAGCCGACAAGCTTATTGAAGACACGGGTGTAAATCCTGCCGGCTGGTCATTTGAAGAAATGTCCGACTATATAAAAAATAACAACATTGTCTGCCCCGAATGCGGCGCATGCAACTTTACCGATATTCGCAAGTTCAACCTTATGTTTAAAACTTTCCAGGGCGTTACCGAGGACGCAAAGAACGAAATTTATCTTCGTCCCGAAACCGCTCAGGGCATCTTCGTAAACTTCCCGAATATTCAGAGAACTACAAGAAAAAAAATTCCGTTCGGTGTTTGCCAGATAGGTAAATCTTTCAGAAACGAGATAACTCCGGGCAATTTCATTTTCCGTATTCGTGAATTTGAACAGATGGAGCTTGAATTTTTCTGCAAGCCCGGCACAGAGCTTGAATGGTTCGCATACTGGAAAGATTACTGCAAGAAATTCCTTCTCTCGCTTGGTCTTAAAGAAGAAAATCTCAAGCTTCGCGACCATGACCAAAAAGAGCTTTCACATTATTCAAACGCAACTACTGACTTTGAATTTCTCTTCCCGTTCGGTTGGGGCGAGCTTTGGGGCGTTGCAAGCCGTACAGACTTTGACCTTACAGCTCATCAGACAACATCAGGCAAAAGCCTTGAATATTTTGATCCGGCAACAAATGAAAAATACCTTCCTTACGTTATTGAACCGTCTCTCGGTGCGGACAGAGTTGCTTTGGCTTTCCTTGTTGACGCTTATGACGAAGAAATTGTTGACAGCGAAAAGAACGATACAAGAATTGTTCTCAGACTTCACCCTGCTCTTGCTCCTTTCAAGGCGGCTGTTCTTCCTCTTTCAAAGAAGCTTAACGAACAGGCAGCCGAAGTTTATCATATGCTTCAAAAGAAGTTCAATATTGACTTTGACGACGCAGGTTCAATAGGTAAAAGGTATCGCCGTCAAGATGAAATCGGCACGCCGTTTTGTATCACATACGACTTTGAAAGCGTTGAGGACGGCTGCGTAACCGTCCGTGACCGCGACACTATGGAGCAAATTCGTATGCCGATAGCAAATTTGGCGGCATACATCGAAGAAAAAATTGACTTTTAAAGCCGGTGATAGCTATGAATAAGAGACTTTTAAAATTCCCGTTTCCGCTTATAGTTGCAGTTGTCTACATCTTCATTGGTGTTCTTCTTCACGTATGGCATCCTACGTGGATGTTATTCCTTCTCATTCCTGCATGGTATGAAATAGTGACAAGAATAGGAAGGAACACGGAAGATATGACGACCTATCAGATTCTTAAAGCAGTTCCGGTAACTTCGGTTGTAATCATCGCTTATCTCGTTATGGGCTTCTTGCTTCATCTTTGGCATCCGGGCTGGCTTGTATTTCTTATTATTCCGATTTACTATTCGCTTCTCCCTATGTTTAAGCAGAAATAATAGCGGGCACGCATGGCGTGCGACAGTTACGCGGCGGGCATCGCCCGCAGGAATTACGCGGGATAGAATTATATAAAATTATAATTTTACACCGCGAAAACACTTTGTCCCAAAATTGAAAATTTCTTTATTATGGCTGCGAAAATCTAAGTCGATACTTTGTGTATTAACGAGAATTTTGGGCTAAACGACGGAATAATTTACCGTCAAGAAGGGTAGCTTGTATTAATCAGCGATTTCACAAAAAGCAGGAGTCCACAATGAATACTCCTGCTTTTCTTTTTAGCCTTAATAATAGAAAACTTATTCTTTCAAACCGTTTTGGATAGAACCGACTTTGATAAGCTCCGGTCAACTTGAAATCTACCGCCTTAACGAAACATAAAAACTTCTTTTTTCTTCCGTA
Organism: uncultured Clostridia bacterium; assembly: GCA_947624755.1. Classification (GTDB taxonomy): domain Bacteria; phylum Bacillota; class Clostridia; order Oscillospirales; family Acutalibacteraceae; genus UBA6857. The sequence continues at coordinate 1,956 of CANQLQ010000014.1, forward strand.
ACACCTTGTGTAAAAGCCGCTTTTTGAAGAGCCATATTGTGTGTCCACTTGTCAAGACTTCCCGATTTGAAAATATCTATAACATCCTTTTCGTTCACAATAAGCGCTCTCGCAAGAAGCTGCGCTCTTTTCATATTTATGACCTGATTGCGTGTTTCAATTTCCCTTACCATTTCTGCCCACAACGAAATATATTCGTCCAAAAAGAAATATCTCATTGCGCATTGAAGCCCAAAGACAGCAATATAAGTGTCAGGAGAAGAAATCCACTCCTTAATTTTTGGCAATAATTCCCGCTGTTGAGATTTAAAAATTTTTGGGTGAAGAAGTTCGCAGGTTTCTTCGTTATCAACAAAGGGCAAAAAACTTTCAATAAGCTTAATACAATAGGAAAATTTGGTCTTTTTAGAGATTAATATTGCATGAAGATTGTTTTCTTCGTGATAAACATGGGGAAGGTCAGAAAGAAACTTTGCCGTCTTGTTATGACCTGCAAGCCATTTTGCATATCCAAAAAGTAGGCCCTCCTCAACCCCGATAACCCTTTCGGGAAGTATTTGCGGATTGCGTCTTAGGAAGTCATCCTTAATTTTTTCGTTTCGCATAGAAATAATTTTTTTGCGAATAATTTCTTCCGGCTTTAGCTTTTTGGTGACCTTGTGCGTTCTTATTTTGCGGCACTTTGGTATGTCAAACTCATATGTGAATTTATCTATATCCGCTCCGTTTTTGATATAGTCAAGAAGAAGCCGTGCGCACCCTTCGCTGTCGCTTAGTGCATTATGATGATTTAAAGGAACATCAATATGTTCACAAAGCGCATCAAGAGTATGCCCTTGCGCATAAGGATAGCACGCAAGTCCGATATCGCAGGTGCAGGTATACCGAACCCGGTTTTTCCAATTTATATTATAATATTTTAAACAACCTGCAAGCGCCCTCATATCGGAAGATGCACCGTGGGCTACAAGAAGACCGCTGCTCATTACGTCTTTTATCTCTTCCCAAAATTCGGGAAAAGTAGGCTTATCCTCAACCATTTCGGGCGTAATACCGATTAGGTCAACAACATAGGGGTCAAATTTTGTTTCGGGATTAATGAGTGAATAAATCTGTTTGACTATTTCACCGTTTTCAACAACGGTTATACCTATTGCGCTGATTCTAAGCGAAGTTTGATTAGGCATTTCAACATCAAAGGCAACAAATCTGTCCACTCTTTCACCCTCTTTTTTTAGAAATTTTTTAAATTATATCAGAAAGCTGCAATTTTTGCAATATTTACTGCAAGGAGTTTACCTGTTGCTTATTAAATTTTTATTGAAAATCTATTGACTTTTTTATTTTTATAGCTTAGAATTAAATTATAGGGAACATTTGTTCAGTTAAGTAGGCCGAGACAAGGTATAGGACCATAGAAAATCTTATCGGAACGCTTAGACATAGTTACTAGTTATCTTTTGTTTTTGTGAAGCAATAAATCATATATGCGGCAAATTCTTTTTCGTGTTCAAAAATATTTTATAACCTATTTGCTGATTTTACATTCAAACTATAATATGAGTTAACTTAGGTTGACTCTTTTTATTTTTGCCCGAATTAAAAATTTATTAAAAATCGAAGTCTTATAAGATTGTAACTAAAGTCATCAAAATGAGGAAAAAAAGTCAAACAAGGCTCCGTCTTTCCTCTTTGATATATTTATTCCAAAAAGGTAAGCGTAAATAACTTTATTTTGAGGTGCGTTAATGAATTTGAAAGAACTAAACAAAATTAAATATTTGAGGTTTGAAATTGAAGAACTTAAAGAAAAAGCAAAGGAGACTGATTTTGACGCTTTTCAATACAGAACGAAAGCGGCAGAACTAAAAAAGTATCACAATAATCTGTTGAATATCATATACAGTTGTGATGATTTGCTTGTAAAAAATGCTTTGATTTTAAGATATGACATAAGCCCGAAAGAAGAAAATCCAACGTGGCCTTACGTTGCAAGAAAACTTGGTACATCGCCCGACAGTTTAAGAATGGCCTGCAAAAGATTTTTGGAAAAGTTGAATTAAAAAAATCTCTGCCTAAATGCTGTTAAGCGGTATTATTTGTTATTGAAATTTGTTCGTTTTGTTCGCTTTGTGCTATTTAAAATATAAAATGTGGAAACTTTACAATGCGGTTAGGCTCTAAAATGATTTTTACGCAAAATATACGGTAAAAACATATTCTTAATATTTGCTATTAGGCACTAAGCAAGCTTACATTAATGGGCTTTATTCACTTTAACTTCTATCAAACCTTCACGAAACCGCCGATCTTACAAGGTTGAACCAAACTCCAATGAATTTTTTATAATTTATATTTCAGCATAGTGCGTTGCAATATTGCGGCGTAAGCTATAAAGCGCAGAAATTACTTAGACTTAGCTCAACTGCATATGTAATGTTTCCTTAAAAAACAATACAAAAAATTCTATATACTAAAGAAAGGAAAATCATGTCAATCAAAACAGTACAAGCAATCATTAACGGACAAGCGCAAAATTTAACCTACAACGGCGATACGGGCAAGTACGAAGCTACCTTAACAGCTCCTGCGGATTCATCTTTTCCTCTTGAGGGCAAATATTATCCGGTGCAAATAAAAGCCGACGATACCGCAGGCAACAGCACAACTGTTGACAGCACACACAGTACACTCGGTGAAAGTTTGAAATTGTATGTCAAAGAGCAGGTAAAACCGGTTATTACAATTTTAGAACCTTCAAGCGGCGCATATGTCACCGAAAGCCGACCCAAAATCAGATTTACCGTATCAGATATTTCAAACGGACAGTCAAGCGGTTATTCGGGCATTGATACCGAAAGCTTCGTTCTGAAAATCAACGGAAGGCAGGTAAACGAGGAGGACATAGAACAGGGAAGCTTTGTTTCAACGCCTCAAACGGATGATAAGGGAATTGTAAAGGAAATTACGCTCGAAGCTAAGCCCAATTTCGACTTAGACGACGGAGACTGCACAATAACTATTGACGCGGCGGACAACGATGGCAACGCGGCGGAAACAGCTTCCTGCACATTTAAGGTCGATACGCTTGCACCTTCTCTTACAATTGATAATCCTGTTGACAATTATGAAACAAATAAGGCTTCTCTTACCGTTTCCGGTACAACGACAGACGCAACCTCTAAGCCCGTAACGGTTAAAATTTCCGTCAACGGCGCAGACCAAGGCGAAATTACGGTAAGCGAAACAGGACAGTTCAGCAAGGAAATCACGCTCAATCAGAAAAATAATACTATTATTGTTACCGCGACCGACAGCGCAGGAAAGTCAACGTCCGTTACACGAACCGTAATTTACAACACGACCGCGCCAAAGATTATTTCTGTTAATATTTCTCCGAATCCCGCCTTTGCAGGCAAGACTTATACAATAAGCGTTGAGGTGGAATAATGGCACGTTCTCAAATTGTGCGTGTATGGGGAAAGGCTGACAGCTTCGATATTGAATTTACATATGAAGAAGGTATCAGGTGGGAATGTTCTGTTCCCCCCGATATCTCGGACGGTGTGTATGCGGCGGAAATTTACGCTATGAACACACTCGGAGAAACTGCCCATTGGTGCGGCGAGCTGTTTATGTGTAACGGTATTTGTCATCTTGAAATAAAGGATTCCCCATACATGATTTGGTTAAGACCAATAGCAAAAAATCTTGTTATCCGAAAGGGGTGTCCTCATGTTTGACGAAGCAATAAGCTTTTTTTGCGGCGAGAAAAAATATATCTCGGCTTTCGTTGTGGCAAAAGATCCTAACGAAACAGTTGTAATTACCGATGCGGACTATGAGCTTTTCGACATCTCGGAAAAAGAGGTTGTCGAAAGCGGAAAATGCGATTTTAACGCAAACGAGCTGACTATTCTGCTCGGAATTGCCAAAAAAGGCATATACCGTCTAAAAATCACCGTTAAGGTCGGGGCTGAAATCTTTATCCAAAAAAGTACCGTTTGGGTCGAGGAGTGATTCAATGGCAACAGCGACAGCTTACAGCGCATATACAAACATTCAAAACGGAAGGAATATTCTTTTGATATGGGAGCAAGCGCTCTTTCCGCAAAGGTAGAAAATTTATATACCATTTTTGCAAAGGATTGCTTTGGTATTCCGCCGGGTTCTAAAATCAATCGGGTATCTGTTATTTTTCAAGCGAAGCTAAGCAGAAATAATACAAACCTGTACGCCGGTCGGTGGGGTTTCAGGGCTTTTTCTCATTTTGAGAGGTGGGACGGATATTATCCCGGATATAACGCTCTTATGGAGTTGGCAACAAGCGGTCAAATTGATTTTATACAGGATTATACGAGCGGTGCAAGGGACAACGAAACGTCTAAATTATCTAACAGCTATACGGAATATTCTTTTGTAATTTCAAATTTATTCACCATTACAGAAAAAATGCTCTCCGACGGATTCCATATCACAATGGATAAAATATATCAGGGAACATTGGACGCAACGCTGTATATCAAAAATTACAGAGTGGAAGTCGATTATACCGCACCTGCAGAGTATTACCTTGATATTAACGGTTACATTGACGGAGCTTCTTCGGGCGGAATATCTCCCGCCGGAACAGCCGATGTATACATTAACGGTGCTATTGTATCTGACGATATTACAGATTATTATGAGAAACATTACGCCGGAACGACTTATGAAATCAAAGACATCAAAGCCAATACCGGATATAGATATATCGGCGTTAGGAGCGGAGCTTTAAGCGGTACGCTAAACTCAACGACAACAATAATCCTTGAATTTGAAAGAATAAAATGTACGGTAAAAATATCGGCCGGCAGCGGCGGAACTGTAACCGGCGAAGGCACCTATAAATACGGTGAGCAGGTCACTATAAAGGCAATACCAAACGCAGGCTATAAATTTGTTCAATGGTCGGACGGCGACAAAAATCAAACCCGGACATTTACAATTACAACGGATATTACGTTATCGGCTGAGTTTGAAGCGGAAAATCCGCTGCCTAAATTCACTTCGGCAGCTCTTATTTACAGCGGCCGGCAAATTTCAACTACAAACAAAGTACCCGCCGGACAAGGTTATCTTATACAAGTCGGCGTTGAATAAAAAGAAGGGTTGACATATTAGAGTTGAGGGTTTATACGCACTGTAAATAACAAGATAATGGTACGATTAAATTATAAAATACCTCTGATAATATCAGCAGTTTGTCAACAATACGCTAAAAAACTTGATAAAATGTGATAAAAAGAAAAAAGAATAAAAATAAAAAAACAGCTCAAATCCCCCGCAAATAAAGGGATTTGAGCCTACACCGTGGTTATTTATGGTCGAGGCGACAGGACTTGAACCTGCGGCATCTTGCTCCCAAAGCAAGCACTCTACCAAACTGAGTTACGCCTCGTTATATTAGTTATACTAAATAAAATTAAACAAGCTCGCTGAATCTCAACATTCAGCGAGCTTAATTATATCATAGACTTATTGGTTTGTCAATCATCTTTTCTACAATTTCTGCCGCCGTATAAACAAGCTCAGCACATGGGCGTTTTGCGTAATACTGCGGTGTTCTTTCCTCGGGAACAGCCGTTTCCCTAACATTTTCATCAAGACCCAAAAGCTGACGGCAAACAATATATCCGTTTTCATTTTTAAACTTTTCTGCAAATTCCTGAATTCTTTTGTATGCCGAAACCTTATCTTCGGCATTTTCGCCGCCATAAATCATTCCAAGTACCATTGCGCCACCACTGACAGCTCCGCAAACTTCACGCATTCTGCCAACTCCGCCGCCAAGCCCGATCGAAACCTTTTTCGCTGTCTCTTCGTCAAGCCCGACAACTGATGAAAAAGCCGTAAAAACTGCCTGTGAGCAATTTAATCCGCTTGAAAATAATTCTTTCGCCTTCTGTGCATAACTCATGGTCTTAGTTTACCTTTTCAAATTTTGTCATCTGTATTTCTTTGTCGATTATATCAAGAGCCATTTTCCAAATCAGCTTGCCTGTTTCAACAAAACCGTCTGTATTTTTTTTTGCTGAACAAAGCATTGCAAATGCTTCACCGATGTTTTCATCAATTTCACCGCATTTTTGCAAAGCAAGACGATAAAATGTAAATGCAGCTCCGTCAGTCAGATTTTTGAAAAATGCAGGGTGCTTTTCGCTGATTTTATCATGCATTGCATTAATTGCCATAATCGAAAGAAAGTCGGGATTGATTTCTTCTTTTAGCTTCTTTTCAACGGCAAAAACAAGAAGAACTTTTATCTGATAAAGAATGTCCTGAGAAAGATACTTTTGCGGAAGAATATCTTTCAAGTTTAAAGCCATGTCGCTGTCGCCGTTTGAAGGAGTCAATAATGCAAGCTTCGCACCAAGCAGTCTTGCCTTTTCAAGGTTACCGTTTTCGCGGTGCATATTTACTATATCGTAAATTTCTGCCATTTTTTCCCTGGCGTCGCTTTCGCTGTCGTCTGACTTATAAATTTTAACATCATTCTCGGACATAATTATCACCTCAGTACAGGTTATTCGGTTGCTGCTTTAGTTTCTCTTTCAAGTTTCTTTTGCCTGCGGCGAAGCTTTGCTTTATAGCCCAAAAGCTCGTTTACGCACTCGTCCGGCGGGCCATAGTCACCGACACAAATCGGATTTGAATTGAAGCCGCCATGAAAATCACTTCCGCCTGTCATAAGAAGCCCTTTCTTCTTTGCAAGCTTTTTAAGATATTCCTGCTGCTGTGGTGAGTTTTTCGGATGCCATACTTCAACGCCGTCAAGTCCCACCTCGATAAGCTCATCGAGAAGTTCAAAATTATTATAGAATCCCGGATGCGCAAGAACTGCAATTCCACCGGCATAATGAATTTCGTCGACAACGTGAAACGGGTCGGCATAATCAACGTTTACTGCAATATGATCGGGGCTTTCTTTTTTAAATAATTTGTTGAAAAGCTCACCAAAAATTGTTGTTGTGTAGCCGCATTCAAGAAGCGCCTGCATAAGATGCTGCTTAAATATATTTGTAGAACCTGATGCACATCTGAGAATAAACTCAGGAGTTATCGGAAATTTCTCTGCAAGCTTTAACGCCATCATTCTTCCGGCTGTTTTTCTTGCAATTGAGTTTTTGTGACATATTTCCTCTAATCGTTCAAGCTTGTCCGGGCAGTAGCAAAGTATGTGCGCCTTTGATGAACGCTTTTTATCCGTGCATGAAATTTCTACCCCCGGCACAACATTAATTCCGTATCTTTTTGCAACGATTTGAGACCTTATGGTTCCTGCCGTACAGTCATGATCGGTGACTGATATTGTTTTAACTCCGCTTTTTAGTGCCACTTGAATAAGATCTTCGATACCTAAGGTTCCATCGGACAGTTTAGTGTGGCAATGTAAATCCGCATTCAAAAAAATCCCCTCTTCGCTTTTATTGTCCGTTTTTTAATGCTTTTTAGGCATTAAGGCTGTTTGAATAAATTTGCATATCCCCCTACATTATTATACACGAATCCGGTATCTAATTCAAGTCATAAAAGGAAATTTAATGTCATTTAAGATTAAAATTATGTGTTCTAAATGTAAATTTTTTTAATAATTTTAATACAATTTGAGATAGTATAACCTCCTGACGGTCATTCATTTCCCGGTAATTTTCTACCGAAGTATCATCGGCATTATCGCTTATTTTTCTTATACTCAGGAAAGCTACGCCGTTCTTAGTGCATACCGCCGCTATAGCCGCAGATTCCATATCAAAGGCCGTTATTGAAAAGGCGTCCTTGTATTCTTTTTTTCTCACAGGATCGGTTAAAAAAATATCTCCGGTACCAAGCACACCTTCCTTAATATAATAACCGTCAAGGCTTAGGACGTCACTAAGAAGTCCCTCGTCAGCCTTTCGTATAAATTCTTCTTCGTCGGGTTTTTCTGCAAGACTGTAGCCGATTGACCGCATATCAAAGTCACATTCAATGTATGACTTGCCGGCAACAATGTCTCCTCTTTTGACCTTGCTGACTGCGCCGGAAAGACCAGCATTAATGATTGTATCTACGCCGCAGGCATATATAAGAGCCGCAGCAGCATTCGCTGCATTGACCTTGCCGATTCCGCAATGTACAGCGATAATTTCAAGTTTTTTTTCGCCGTTAGTCATTATAAACCTTGCCGCTTCATTTCCTCCGAGCTTAATTTTTTCTGCATTATAGGCTGAAAAATAGCTGATAAACGGAGTATACTCTTTCCCGTCCGCAAGAATTACACCAATTTTTTTTGTCATTTTTTTACCTGCTTTCCTTTTGATTTGAAGCTTTTTTATTTTAATTGTTCTTCGTTTTGTATGCTAAAGATATGTTCCAATTTTTACCTTGATGACATTTGCGTTCTTTGTGCATAATATATCATTGAGAGATTTCTCTCATGCTTACGCAGTGTTTGTTTTTGGTGGCGAAAGCCCTTGGGGAGCCAATTCTGCTTGCAATTTGCAGCCGGCACTGCTTTCTTAGCTCGTTTGTTTTACAAATGAGCTTATTATAAAACAGCACCTGAAATGTAGATTCATTCCAGGTGCTCATTTTTTATTTTGCCGGGAAAAGTATGTTGTTTACATGTTCGAAAAGTTCAATAAGTGTTCTCATAACTCTTCTGAAAAAGTCCATAAAATCGAAGCCTGCCGCAACACCCTTGTGAACACCGTCTGAAATATCGCCTAAAGCATCGTCGCCAACAAGATCTTTGATATTATCTCCAAGGTCGCCTAAATCTTTTGTCGGTTCGATATCCATTGTCGGTGTGTATGTAAGATCTTCGCCGCTATATGTTGGAATTTCAACCGATACAGTGTCTGCATCGGCGGCTAAACTTACAACAGTGAGAACAGAAAAAGTAAGGATAAATGCTAAAACTATTGCTGTGATTTTTTTAAAGCTTTTCATAACGTACCTTCTTTCATTTTTTGCCTATATGCAATGTTATATTTTGATTATATCAGTTTCTTCCTTTGAGTTCAATAACTTTTAATAAAATATATCAAATTTTTATTATTCTCTTGAGGTTCGATTAAATCGTATGCATTTCGTAACCTTATACACACTTCCCCCGACCGAAAAGCAGCCGGGGGAAGTTGATTAAGCCTTTTTGTTATCAGTTCAGCTTAGCCGAGTCTGAAGAGCTTTCTGAAGAAGTCTCTGATCGCTTTAATAATTCTCTGGAACCAGTTAAGCGATTGTTGAACTTGTTCTTCCGCATCTTTTTTATCTTCCGGTGAACCGATATTCTTCATCCATACGCCGGTGAGGTCTTCCATGACTTTTGCGACACTGCTGTATGGATTTTCAATATTCGATCCGAGATATCTGAAGAAGTCATAAATGACATTTGAAACTTGGTTCATATCACCAATTATTACAGGTTCAACTGCAATTGCTATGCCAAGTATCTGGAAGATTGAGCCAACGATAAGTTCGCTTACACCAAAGGCCTTACATGCGTCAAACATCTTATCAAGACCGTAACCTATCTGTGCTTTAGCTGCATCGTTAAGTCCGAATACACCTGCAAGCCAATTCGTAAGTGCAGCTCTGTTGTGCTGGTCGCCAAACATATCAAGAATGAAGGTAAGCAAATAAGTAAGAGTTGCGCTCTTATCCGAAACAACATAGGTCTGTGTAGTCTTATGCGGATACTGACTTTCGTCCTTATACTTGCTGTCAGGTTTATTGTAATTCTCAATATAATCCGGATGCGGGTTAACATGTCTTTCAAATGAGTTTGCAGCAAGCGAACGTGCTGTCTTAACTTCTTTTGCCTCTAAACCGCACTCGGTTGCGATATCGAGCCAGTCAAACTTCGGAATCCTCAAGTCATATTTTTCTCCGAGTATCTCGCCGATCATATCGCCGATTGCAATACTGTGAAGAAGTTCTGCAACATCAAGGAATTCCTCAAGATTGATACCGAACAGCATAGTTACGATTTCTACGATTGAGTAAAGAGGTGCAATAAGATTTCTTACTACAAGATATACACCATCGTTTGAAAGGAAGTATGCAAGGTTCGGAAGAAGGTCAAGTATAGTGTCAACAGGTTTGGCAAGGACTTTGTTTACAAGTTCTGCTACCTTGTCAAGTACATAACCGAGAAGCTGTGACGGGTCAGCAGCAACCTTTGCCTTATACTCTTCAAGATTAAGAACATCTGTAAATCCAAAGGCTTCAAGGAGCGGAATGATTGCATAATCATAACCGTTGCCGCCTGCGAGCTTGACAATGTCAAGAATGTTGACTTCTTTGCCTTCACCTATGAGAAGAATTTCAAGAACACTGTTGAGCGGAGTGAGGAAGTCACCGAGAACCTTAACGAAGCCGTTGATGTCGCCATCTTTGAAGCCCCAGTTTGTTCCTGCGAATGAGCCTACTTTGCCCCAAGATTCAACATTAAGTTTGTCAACACCTGCTTTGATGTTAACTTTACCCTGTCCCTTGTAATCTTCAAGGGTAGTAAGAACTTTGTAGAAGTTACCTACTGTAAGGTCGAGGTCAACGCCAAGATCGTTTTCTTTCGAGAAGTTTGCAAGTGTTTCAAGAACCGAGTTTACTGTGTCTCCGCCAAGAACGCCTACGAGTGCATCAAGAATAGTATTGATCATATCGCTTGTTGCAAAGAGCGGCGCTACAAGATCTTTGAGTGAGCCCTGACCTGCTTTTGAAAGTATGTCAGCAATTGCTTTGTCAAGATTTGCTACGACAAGGTCAGCGTTGGTCTTGGTAAGAATAGTGTACTTTGAATAATCAAATTTTCTCGGAGTAACAAGTCTGTTCTGAATAGGAACATAGGTGATATCCTTTGAGCCGAGAAGAGCCTCAATAAGGTCAACTATGATTGACGGATCTTTAATGAACTGATCTAACAGTGAATCAAGAGGTGGCTGGAGACCGCCTTCCACACCTAAGAGATCAAGTATAGCGTCAAGATTTTCTTCAGTAAGAACAGCTTTAAGGATCGCAATGAGAGTTGATGCAGGATCGCCAACTACATTCTTGTATTCATAGTCGCCCTTGAATGAAGAACCTTTAAACTTAATCTTACCGTTTTCGCCTTCTGCGGCTGCTGTTGCGGCAAGCTCGAGCCAGTTAAGGTCAAGTTTGATACCAAGCGGTTTCGGTTCTTCTTCTGTACCAACATTAATGCCCGAAAGCAGACTGTTAATAAGGTTCGTAATGTCTTCGCCTGAAGCTTTAATTGTTATACCTGCTTCAATACCCGGATGTTCCTTACCAACGATTACTTTTGCAACTTCGCCGCCTTCAGGAATTGCAGACAAGTCAATGTTGATAGCAATCGGAAGGATAGGATCAATGACTGCGATAAGTTCGTTGATTGGAGCAACAAGGTTGTGGAAGAATGTTTCAATGCTGTTGTTGCCGATAATGTATGCAAGGTTTGCAAATATCGGAAGAATGTTAGCAATAGGCGCTTCGAGAATTTCGTCAAGTTTGTCAAATACCGCAGTAAGGATGTAATGGATTGATCCGTTTTCAGCAGCTTCTGCCTTGAACTGTTCCATTGTCTTAGCATTATCAATGCCAAGTAATTCAAGAAGCGGAATGATTGCATGGTTATAGCCTTCGCCGCCAATGATGTTGATTTCCTTAAAGGCGGAGATTGTTCCGCCGGTAAGAATAAGACCGAGTACATCATCAAGCGGATAGAGAAGGTCGCTGATAAAGTTTACTAAATCTTCAGGTGTTTCAATGCCCCAGTCAAAATCAGCAGCAACTTTTTCGCCGTTTTCATTTACGGTACTGCGTTTATCCCAAACTTCTGCCCATGTCTTAGCTTCGCCGATGTATTCATCAAGCTTGCTTTCAAACGGAGCTTCGGCAAATGCCTGAGGTGCAAGGCTGATATTCTTGAGATTGGTAAGGTCATTTACATATCCGACTATCATATCAATTGTATCTGACGGAAGACCTGCAAGAAGCGGTACAAGCATACCCATAAGAAGATTTGCGATATCGTCTTTTACGAAGAGCGGATATACAATATCTTTAAGGCTGTTTGCATTTTCGTTGATGAATGAGAGGATAACCGGAATAAGATTGTCAAGTCCGCCGAGAGTCTCTGAGAGTTTTTCAAGTCTTTCACTGTTGTACGGGCTTGCGTTGATCTTATCAAGTTCGGGCTGATTATATTTGAAATACTTAACAACGTATTTGTAGAAGAGCTTAATAAGAACATCTACAACTTTTGAAACACCGTCAGGTGCTGTGAGGTTATCAAGAAGCGTCTGTATGATATCAGATACTTCCTGTTCGCCAAGAAGATTGCCGAGTACGTCGTCGCTGAGTACGAAGCCGAGAAGTCCTGTGATTACATATTTACCTGAGCCGATAATGGTTGTGATTGTACCCTTACCTGCTTCAAGTTCTTCTTCGGAAAGAAGTTTTCCGGTTTGATCAACAAGTCTGTCTTTTTCGTTAATAAGAGCGCCGTCGGTTGTCGTTCTAAGTGTGTCTACTGTCTGATAATCGCCGAGCATTCCTGCAAAGTCAAGGAGCAGATCCTGTGTAAGTACAAGTCCGAGATTTGCGTTTGCAATGAGGTCATTAAGAGTTGAAAGAAGACCCTTGCGTGTGCCTGTGTCGGCAAGCTTAACAATTGCAAGCTGCGGAATAAGCTGCTGCATTGTTAAAGGTTCGCCGCTATCAAACAGAGCGCCTGTTGCTTCAAGAAGAACATTTACAATACTCAGTGCATTGTCAACTATGTTGCTGATTCCATCATTTGCGATGAAGTATACAAGGGTTGCAATGTTTTCTGAGATGAATGAAATCGGGCTGTCGGCAAGATCATTTACAATTGTGAAGAGAATATCGTTGACAACATATGAAAGCAAGTCTTTTGCATTGTCAATCTTGTTAAATTCTTCAACGGTTTTGAGTTTAGCGTCCTTGAATGTACCCGGAAGAGCATCAACAAGAACGAGGAGAACCTGTTCATAGGTGCTAAGACCGGTAATCTTTGCGTAGCCGTTTCCGATTGAGTCAGGAGCTTGCTTATCTTCTTCATCAACCGGTTCATAATTCTCAGCGGTTGCGTTGAAGATTGTAAGCTTTTTGCCTTGAAGTGCGAACTGAAGAACCGGGAAGAGAGGATCGAGGAGATCAGCGAGAACGTCAATAAATGCGTCCTTCTTTTCTTCGAGTGTGCTCTTGGAATCAATGCCCCAGTCGAACGGTTTTGCAACACGTTCGCCGTCTGCATTTTCTTCGCTGTTAGCATTCCATACATCTGCCCATGTGCTTGCACTGCCGATGTATTCTTTAAGTTTGGAGCTGCCGTTAGCAAATGCCTTCGGTTCAATGTCAAGACCGACAATGTTGTTTATCAGCGGACTGATCATTGCAATAATGTCGCCCACATTGCCGCCGCCAAGCAGACCAACAAGAAGACTCATTAAGCTGTCAATTGTTGAATCTTTAAATGCAAATTCGGTAAGAATTTCATCAACAAGACCTCTGATTGATGCTTTATCTGTCTTGTCGGCATAGTTTTTAAGAATAGTGTAGAACTGATTCGGTTCAGGTACGTTGCCTTCTTCGTCTGCCTTAGGAGCAAGGAGATCAAGAATCATCGGAAGAAGAGCCGGAATAGCTTCTTCAACTACTGTGTCAAGTTTTTCCGGAAGTCCGTCAACCTTTTCTTTCTGTTCTTCGCTAAGTGTATCGTATGCTGTATGGTCAGTTTCGATAAGCTTGTCGTGGTGAACAGGATAGGTTACTTCGTATCCTTCAAATATTCTTGTGATGATGTCTGCTATTACATATGCGCTCATATCACCGTTTGCAAGAGCTTTGAGAATTACAGCGAGCATATTTTCACTGTCATCAACATCAACCTTAACAAGGTGTGCAATTGCATAGATGATGTCCTCTGAAAGAACTGTGCTAAGGAGGAAGATTAGCGAGTCTGCGACGTCAACTTCAAATCCGTCAACTACATATCTACGGTTAACGACTTTACCCATCGTTGTGTAATCGTAATCGTCTTTATTTACTTTCTTACCGTCTTGGAGATAGTAGTACCATTTTGAATCTGACTTGTCTTTGTTTACAGTAATTGTATGTTCGGCGTAGTCTGTGAAGAATGTCGGTTTAAGGGCAATGCCTATCGGACGTTCAACACCGTCTTCGTCGGTTACAGTAATCTTTGTAAGCAGGTTATTGATGATGCCGATTATATTTGAACCGTCTTCACCGGCAATGCCGAGAATTTCGTCAATGGAGTAAACCATGTAGGTTTCTGTTGTAACTTCACCTGTTTCTTCGTTGGTTACTTCTCTTGTCTTTTCTTCTCCTGCGCCTTCAGGCATGAATTGTTTAAGAGTATTGCCGATTGCGCCGCCGATAAGGTCTTCAAGAAGTGAACCGACTACAGGTTCTGCAAGGTTGTAAATTGCAAGAACAGGAGCAACAAGGTTTGAGATAATGATTTCAACTCCGTTGCTTGAAAGAGCATATGAAAGTTTCGGAAGAAGAGTAAGGATATATTCAACCGGTCCTTCACAAAGCTCATCAACTACCATGAACAGAGCGTCTGTAATTGCGGTAAGGGTTGTTTCAGTACCTCTTGCGTCTGCATAATCCTCGGGTTTAACTACCTTTTCAAAGTCTTCTGCATTGAGAAGGATTCTGAACAGTTCATAAAGAGCTGTGCCGTAGCCGTCGTTACCCTGAATTTCAATTGCTGCGTTCTCGCCGTCTTCGTCGGCAAGGATTGAAATGCTGTCGCCGCGGAGAATCACGTTAAGTATGGGTTCAAGAGGAAGTACAAGATCTACAAGGCTTGCAACAAATG
>CANQLQ010000015.1 GCA_947624755.1 uncultured Clostridia bacterium
CATTTCCCCTGACAGGGGAATTACCTTTTGAAAAAGGCGGGCGAAAACTTTTATCGCAAAACAGTTTATCGACAGACAGCAGCTCCCTTTTACCAAATCGGAAAAGGGAGCCTTTTTATTATACTTCATTGTAAGAAAACGCTTTGTTATATACCTTCAATTTGCTTTCGTCAAAGCGGTATACTTCCCCGCCTTTGAGATCAAACGAATCCGATTTTGCGCCTGCGTCAAGCTTTTTGTTAAGATAGAGTTTAAGCACGCCGTTTCTTTCGCGCACGGCACAGACTTGTACAACATCGTGAGATGAGCTTTCAGAGGTTACAACAGTATTGCCTACTCTGAAAGATATCTTTTCGCCTTCAAAGCGCAAATCAATTTCTTCGCCTTGTTTGAATAAAATCCCAATATCTTCTCCGCCTGTTGTTGCAACAAGTGAAAATTCGCCTTTTGAGTGAATTTCACCGCTTTGAATAATATTATTCTCATGGTATTCAAACGCAGCTTCAAAACTGCTTTCTTCAAGATAAATGTTCTTAATACCGCATATAGTATAAGTTTGTTCTTTTTCAAATGAATTTTCAAATTCAAGAATTATACTTCTGTAATCATCAAGAATTTTGCACGAAACAATTTTATTTTGCCCGCATGTGATATCATCGGCAATAATAGTTTGATTGAACATAACTTCAATTTTATTTGCGTCAACAGATTTTATATATTCAATTTCAGTTTTAGGCAAAGATTTTCCAAAAGAATAAATTTTCGTTTCAAAAGGCGCAAGTGTAATATTTACCGTATCGCCAAAGCTTACAAGTCCTTGCGAGCCGTTTTTGTTGTAAGGTAAAATTACCGCCATTTTTGCATATTTGAGGCGGTTTGTCGCGCCTATTGTTTCATCGAGACGCAAAACATATCTTTTTTCGGTATTGCCGCTGTTTCTAAGCATAACAATTCCTTCATCGCCGTTAAAACTTCCGAAGCCGTATATATCGGCTTGTGACGGTTTTGCTCCGAACATAACAGAATTTTTGAGAAGATGCAGATTTTCATTAATAAAGCAAAGTACGCTGTTATTTATTCTCCACTTTTCTTCGTTCATAATATTGAAGCTGTAATAAAGTTCCCAAAAGGCATTACCTCTTGCCGCCATAGAAAAAAGATAACTTCTAAACTCTTCGTCCGTCATTATAACCTTCGCTTCGTTTGCATAAATAGGGTCGTGATTGTAAATTCTGCTTTGCGGAAAAGAAAATTTTCTTTCACGAATAAAGTCATAGTATCTGTCATCACGATATGTCAGAAGCTGATCTTTTTTAGATGCACCTATTTTGCTGCCGTTTGAATCTTTGTCGGTCATTCCAATATCGTCACTTACTTGAAGCCACATACAGTTGACCCACTGAAGCATCCAGGGACTCGGCGGTGCGTAACAGGTAAGATTAATAAAGACTCCCTCTTTGCTTTCTTTTTCAAGTCGGTCAAAAACTCCAATCCATTTTTCCCATACCTCGCTGTAATAATACATATCATCTTTTCCGCCGGTAATATGGTCATGGTTTGAATTACGGCACGGCTTTTGAATAAATCCGTCAAGCTTCCAATAACGAAGGTCGAACCTGTTTTGGAAGTCAGCCATCATATCGGAAACTTTTCTAATATATTTGTCGCTTCCAACGTCAACATCAAATGAGCGTTTATTTAAAAATCCGTTTTTGCCTTTTTCAATTTGTTTTGCAAATTTTATTGTATCCACTGTATATCCGCCGCGAGGGCCGAGCCACATACCAAAGGAAGAACCGAAAGCTTTTGTCAGCGCCGATGCGGGATAAAATTCATTCGGAAATTTTTTATTAAAACGCCAAAAGTCGCTTTTATAGTCATTCCAGCCGTCATCAACAACAAAACAGTCAAGCGGTTTTGAACCGACAGCAGTCATAGCCTTTTCAATTTCAAGAAATGAGCTTTCAATGTTTTCGGCATTGATGTTTAGCATATGATCATACCATGAATTATATTGAACACGCATTCTTAACGGCTTTGCAATTTTTTCAATATAATCGTAAAGAGCAAGACGCAATACAGTTTCGTTATCACTTCTCGAAACACCGATAACAGCTTTATATGAAACATACCTTCCGTTTTCATCAAGTAACGCCGAAACAGGTTTTCCGCTGTAATATTTTACGGTAACTGCCCTGTTGTCGACCGTATTAACCGTTGCGGGAAATTCACAGCCGACAAAGGTACTTGCGATATATACGGGCTGTCCGAGAGAAAGCGCAAAGCCGCTGATATGAGAGCCGCTCTGTTGCGGCAAACACTTTAGTTTAAAATCGTCACCAGGAACAACGGGGAAAAAATCAATATAATCAAGAATGGTTTTATCGTTTGGTTCGGTGCAGGAAAATTCAATATGCTTATTTATATAACTTGCATTTTTTTCAAGTTCATAAATAAGCTTAATTTCAAGCTTTGAGCCTTTTGCCTTTACCGGAGAAAACTCAATTACAAGCTTGTCCTTATCCGGGCTTTCAATACCAAATGCATTATTTATTTTCAAATCGTTTGAGCATATTCTTTCACTAAACAGACCGCCCTTAAAATTAAGCGCAAAAAGCTGAGATGAACTTTCATAGTTTATGACTTGGTTTGATAATTTGTTAAAAAATGAAAATGAGGCAATTTTTGACCTTGAAACCGCTATATTAACAGCAAGAAAATCATTTTCTATAACATATAAATCCTTTTTTACGAGGTACGGCATTTAACATTCTCTCCTTAAATCTTTTAATAAGAAAAGTTTTTCATAATTAGGGTAGCTTGTATTAATCAGTGCTTCCTTAGACTATGCTGTCTGCCCACGAAATTACATCGCTGCAAACTTTTTCAAAACATTCTTTTTCGTTTAGAATTTCATGTCTTGCGTTTTCATATATGTGCATTGTAATATTGTCTTTTCCGGCATTTTTAAGACCGTCATATACCTGTTTTACCCCTTTTGTGTATGCGCCTACGGGATCCATGGAACCCGATATAATAAGAACAGGAAGGGCTTTGGGATAGTTTTCAAACCAATCCTTGCCGGATACGCTCGAAAGAAGGTTAAACATATCACGATAGCCGTATGCGGTGAAAAGGAAACCGCAAAGGCTGTCGGCAATATATTTGTCAACCTGTTCATTATCTCTTGAAAGCCAGTCAAAAGCTGTTCTGCCTTCAAATTTTTTATTGTATGCGCCAAAAGCAAGCTTGTCAATAAAAGCGCTTCGGTGATGTGTACCCTTAACTTTACCTATCAATGCAGCAATTGCCGCCCCCATACCTGCCGCAGGATTAGGACCCGATGTGCCGCAGAAAACAGCGCCTGAAAGTTCATTTGCATATTTGAATGAAAAACTTCTTGAAACAAACGAACCCATGCTGTGTCCGAAAAAGATAACAGGTTTACCGGGGTTTTCTTCTTTTGCGATTTCAAGAAGCGTGTGACAATCTTCTACAAAATTCTTCCAGCCGTCTTTTTTACCGAAGTATCCGAGTTCATCATCAGAAGAAATGCTTTGACCGTGGCCGAGATGGTCATTGATATAAACCGCAAACCCGTTTTCACAAAGAACATCTGCAAAAGCTTCATATCTTTCAAGGTGCTCAGCCATACCGTGAGCTATCTGAAAAACTGCTTTTATGCTGCTTTCATTTTCGGGTTTGTAGCTTGCGGCGTGAATATCGGCAAGACCGGAAACGGATTTGAACGTAAATTCTTTTTTTATTGCTTTCATAACATTTTCCTCCAACATACTTAAATTTAATATATATTAATTTATTATAACATATAAAATTTTTTGTTTGGTATATTTTGTTAAATAAAGCTATTGTTAAATTCAACAAAAAACAAAATCATTTTTTTACATACAAATGTAAAATCAAGATGTATATAATAATCTTCTCTTGAAAAAATAGTCTCAGAGGTGTTTATAATGAAAATAAGAAATTCAAATAAAATTTTTTCATTCTTACGTACAGCTTTTATCTGTCTTATTATTATGAGTTTACTTTCGGTAACATATAACTATGAAAGCGGAAACGCCGATAATCAATATATCTATACTCTTTCAAAGCTTGGATCACGGGGAGAAGAGGTCAGAAAAATTCAGCAAAAACTTAAACAACTCGGATATTACAAAGGTTCAGTCGATGGAATTTACGGAACGGGAACCCGTAATGCAGTAATAGCCTTTCAAAAAAACTGCGGATTAACAGCCGACGGTATTGCAGGTCCGAAAACATTAACTTATCTTGGCTTAGGTTCTTCTTCGTCATATTCGTCCTCAGGCAAATATTCAACAAGCGATGTTCAGCTTTTGTCAAAATTGATAGCCGCCGAGGCAAGAGGAGAAAACTATACCGGACAAGTTGCGGTAGGCGCCGTAGTTCTCAACAGGATCTCTCATTCATCGTTTCCCGACACCATTGCCGGTGTAATTTATCAAAAAGGTGCATTTTCCTGTGTAAATGATTCAAACTGGGCTGTTGCCGGGAATGAAACTTCTCTTAAAGCGGCGAGAGACTGTGTAAACGGCTGGGATCCGAGCGGAGGAGCAATTTATTATTATAATCCATCTAAGACCTCAAACAAATTTATGCTCTCAAGACCGGTTATAAAAACAATAGGCAACCATGTTTTTTGCAGATAAGACTAAAACGCAAGTTAAACATTAAAAAAGGGCTGTTCTAAATCTTTTCAGAACAACCGCTTTTTGTATTGTTTTTTCTAAAAATTAAAATTAGATATAAATTTTTTACTGTGCAAGAACAATATCGGCTACTTCTTTTGTCATTTTGTCGATATCTGCCTGTGACGGATTTGAACTTATTTTACTCATTTTTTTGTTATATTCGTCCTGTACCGATTCATTTGCAAACGAAAGCAGATAGTCAAACGCATCGGTGGAAATGCCGACAAACGAAGAACAGTTCTTCTTGCCCCATATTGTACTGCCGTCGTTACCGACTCCGCTGAAAATGAGAGTACCTTCCCCGAGCTCCCAGTCCCAAGCAGTTGTCGGATAAATAGTATAGGTAACGCCGTCAAGAAGCATTTCATAAGAATATTTGGTTTTCTTTTCAAATTTAAGCTTTGAAAGCCTCGTTTCTTGTGCAATATCGTTTTTGCTGATTGCGGCGGTATTCATAATAGTTACCGGAGAGGAAACATTTCTTTCAATCGCCTTATAGTCCTCTCTGCTTGCACCGTTGTCAAATACTATGACGTCCCAGTTTCCGTTCATAAGCGACTGCTTGATACTTGACTTTGCTTTTTCTCCGGTATAAGCTTCGGCTACTGCAATGGGCCAATCGTTTTCATCAAAGAAAATTTGTCTTATTTCAAGTCCCGGTTTCATATCGGCTTTGACTTCATCTTCTTCATCAAAATCCTTTTCGCCTGTATAAATTTCTTCGCCGACTTTATAAAATACTCTTGATTGAGACGCCATTATCCATTTTCCGTCATCGGTTTTGATTATACTCGGACTTCCGGTCGAAGCCTTTCCGATATCGGAATATAAAACGCCGCCGTTGCTGCTCATCTCAAAGTTGTATCCTCCGATGAGTTTCAAGCCTTTTGTGTACTGGTTATTAATTTGGTTTTTGCCGAATTTGCTCATTGATTTTCCGTTGAAATCAAGATAAGGACCGTTTATGTTTTGGCTTCTTGCAACTCGGATATTATAATTGTTCTGACTGTCTCCGTAGGTTACAAACATATAATAATAATCATTTGATTTGTCATAAATCAAATCGCAGGCAGTAACAAGACTTCCTTCATTTCTGCCAAGCGCAGGTACTCTGCCGGGATTTGCAATAAGGATACCTGTATTAAATCTTGCCTTCCCGTGCAGGGTTGAAATCTCATCGCCCTGAGAATTATAATCTTCATTTTTGCTCAAAAGACCTGTTTTTGAATTAAGCTCAAGCAGATAAATTCCTCCTTGAATTTTTTCTCTGCCGAAATATGAACCGTAAGCCATAAACAGACCGCCGTCTTTATCTCTGAATACAGACGGATGAACAGCATTGCTTGCATCATAATAATACTTTGGATTTTCTTTATCACTTTCGGAGTTTCGTCCGCAGGTGCTGATAACAAGACCTACATCCTGCCAGTCTTTATTTTCAACCGAATATTCAAGGTCGGTTGTTCTGACACAGAAAATAGCTGATTCGTTTGCGTTCAAAGATTTAGAAAGTGAGAAGTAGAGATAGTAATAAGAACCGATTTTTATTATATCCGGACCTATCGGCTGACGGTTATTAGTGGAAGTAGAATTGCTGAGAACTTTGTCATAACCGTGAGCCTTTGCCCATTTTGACACAGAAACAAACTCGCTGAAATCCATAATAGAATCGTCTTGAGCATTTTCCGGGGTCGGGAAATAAGTAGTTCTGTTTTCCCAGTTGATAAGATCTTTCGACCTCATTACCTTATTGCCTGAGCCAAAGCAATAGTAATATTCCGACTTTGAATCGTAAATTATAGACGGATCTTCAAAATCATAGGCATTTTCACAGCCAAAATATTCGGTATCGGCTTTAACTAATATTGTGGGTTTATTATCGTATTTAATTTCGGTATTCTCCTGAACCTTTCCCGGTCTTTCCCCTTTTTTGAAAAAAGCGAGAACAGTAAGCTTTTCTTTTACTTTGGTTTTATATTGGAGCATATTAACCTCGTCGGTAACATTTTCTCCGTTTACAATAAGCTTTGATAAATTATAATAATTTGAATCGGTACGTTCGGGATTGATGTTAATTGTTATTGACTCACCCGGTTTACACATTACAACATATTTATTGTCCGACCCTTTGGTTTCATTGTTTTCAACCGTCATTACACCGTGAGAAAAACTTTCAATGAATACGGGATAGTCCGAAGGTTTAACATATTTTAGATACATCATACCGACAGTTATAAGCAAAGCAGCCGATACCAAAAAAAATGCCATAAATTTTTTAAACATATTTATTATTTGATAAAAGGACAAGTCCTTTTACCGTTTCCTTTCTTTGATTATAATATTATACTTAAAAATTACTCAACGGCAAGGGAAGATATTATATCCGAATAAATTGAAGCCGCATTATTATAAAAATTTTTCTTGACTAATTCTATCTGAGAGCTGTCCGAAACATAAACCGTAAGCTTCAAAAGCTCAGTTCCGACATCTTCAAGTGTAAAACTTACATGGTATCCATGGTCAAGAGCGGTAACTTCCGCCTTGATTTCACGTTCGGCTCTGTCTCTTGCAAAAATACGAAAAGCGGAATTGACTGCCTTTTCACGAATTGAACGCGGCAAGGATTTTTCTATTTGACTGACATCAAAAATTGCCTGCTGTGTTATGGTCAAAACTTCTTCACCGTTTTCAAGTTCGCAGATAAGTCTGCCATTTTTGACAAGCTCGCTGACAGCCTCATTAATTACAAAATAATTCGCAATATAGTTGTCTTGCAGAATTTCATTTATTTTAGAACGTGAAACAGGCGCATCAAGCTTTTTTAGAAGGTAACATATGAGAAGCTTAATATCTGCTTTTTCACGAAGGCCGCCGGGAGCAATGCCTTCATTGAACGAACCTTGTTCCATATAGATTTCACTCCAAATATTTACATAAAATAACTTTATTTAGTTTAGCACAATTTAATTTAAAAATAAATAGTATTTGTATAAAAAAACGCAAATATTACAAATGTTTTATAATTGCTTAATACTAAGGAACCACTGATTAAATCACGCTTGCCGGCTGAACGCGCATCTTGCACCGATATTTTCCGTCATTTTTGCCAAAAGCTCCTTGAAATACGTCAGTATTCCTGCGTCGCTTTTGACAATCTGACGAAAAATTCGGCGGCGCAATCTGCACGTTCGATTTAATCAGCGCATCCCTAAGAGAATAATTGACTTTTTTAAAACTATATTTTAAAATATTAAAGGCTGGGCAAATATATGCGGCTTGTACCTGCATAAATTCAAAAAAACCGGGAGCAATAAAATGAAAAAATACACAACAATACTTTTCGATATGGATAATACCATTTTTGACTTTGACGAAGATGAAAGGTCATCGCTTATAAAAACTTTTAAGCAATTTGATATTCCTGCGACAAACGAGACTCTCACCGGATATTCACAAATAAACGACGCTCTTTGGAAAAGATTTGAAAAAGGCGAAATTACCAAAGAGGACATAAAAAATACCCGCTTTAAAACCTTTCTTGAAAAATTCGGATTTGTCTGCGATGCAACACCCGGACAAATCAATGACTGCTATGCCGAGAACCTTGCCCATAGCGGCAATCTCATTGAAGGAGCTATGGAGCTTTGCATAAAGCTTAAATCTTACGGTTATAAACTTTATATCGTAACAAACGGACTCGAACGCACTCAGCTTTTCAGAATAAATAAAACCGGAATCGACAAAATTGCAGACGCAATATTTATATCGGAAACTATCGGTTATCAAAAGCCTTTGCCTCAATTTTTTGAATACGTTTTTGAAAATATCGAGGAAAAAAACAAAGAAAAAATTATTCTTATAGGAGATTCCCTCACTTCAGACATTAAGGGCGCACTGAATGCGGGTATAGACTGTATATGGTATGACAGGAAAAATTCTGATTATACTCTTAATGACTTGCCTACTTTTAAAGTTAAAGATATAAGAGAAATTGAAAATATACTTATTGATTAATTTCTTAATCAATTTGACGCATCGGTTACAAAAATCGGTGCGCTGCTTTTTTATCTTAAATTTTTATCATTTATTTTAAAAAGGCTGTTGCGATTTTGATTAAACAGATGTATAATATACGCGATTTTTTTAAAAAGGTGCTTTTTTTATGAATTATATTCCCTGTGATTTGCATATTCATACAAATTGCTCTCTTGACGGCCATGAGACAGCGGAATCAATGTGCCAAGGCGCAATTAATAATAACGTAAAGCTTATCGCTATAACGGACCATTGTGAAATTGATGAATTTTTTCAAGAGGGCTATGACAAAATTGTTGTTGATTCTTTTAACAGCACGCAAAATTGTAAAGAGAAATTTTCGGATAAAATAAAAGTTATCTCCGGCGTCGAAATCGGTCAGCCGCTTTTTAATAAAGTGCTTGTCAATGATATATTAAAAAAACTTGACTTTGATTTTATAATGTGCTCTGTTCATCATCCTCACGGACACCTACCCGATATCAAAGAAATAGAATATGATAAGCTTGACGTTTATGAATTTATGAATGATTATTTTTCCCAGATTGAGCAAATTGCAAAGTGGGACGGTTGTGACGTACTTGCTCATATAACCTGTCCGATGAGAAGAATACAGGGCTTTTACAAAATAGACTTTGATTATTCAAAGATAAGCGATGCGGCCGACAGCCTTTTTGAAACTATGATAAAAAACGATGTCGCCCTTGAAATTAACACTTCGGGGCTTCGTCAGCCTATTGGTCTTACAATGCCTGACGAAAACCTTTTAAGAAGATATAAAAAGCTTGGCGGGAAATACATAACCTTAGGCTCTGACGCTCACATTTCAAGTGATATCGGAAAAGGGATAAATAATGCAGTTGAGCTTGCCAAGAAAGCGGGCTTTGACAAAATAACAACATTTTGCAAGAAAGAAAAAATAATGATTGAAATATAACCAAAGAGGACTAAAAATATGACGACAGACGAAAAACAAAATCAAGGCGGATTGAAAATTAACAAAAAAACGATAATAGGTATTACCGTCCTGCTTATCGCTATTATGCTTTTTGCCGGAGTTCTTACACAGATCGTTCCGACCGGCGCTTATGACACTAACCCGGACGGTTCCATAATAAACGGCACATATCATCTTATCGACCGGGACGAGGTCGGATATAAATTTTGGAGAGTTTTTGTCTCACCGATTGAAGCGTTCATTTATTCAACTTCGGACGCAATGACAGGTGTTGCAATAATTCTTTTCATTATAGTAATCGGCGGAACATTTCTTGTGCTTGACAACAGCGGTGTTCTAAAGTATATCATGACGACCATCGTCCAAAAATTCGGAAAGAAAAAGTATGCGCTTCTTGCGGTCATGACGCTTGCGTGTATGTCTCTTAGTTCATTTGCCGGTATTCTTGAAGAGTCGGTAACGCTTGTTCCTCTCGCCGTTGCGATTTCTCTTTCTCTCGGCTGGGACAGCTTTGTCGGGCTTGGTTTCAGCCTTATTTCCGTAGCTTTCGGATATACCGCCGCCACCTTCAACCCGTTCAACGTAGGACTTGTTCAGTCTATGGCAGGACTTCCGATGTTTTCGGGACTTCTCTTCCGGCTTCTTGTTTTCGCTGTTGTTTATGGCGTTCTTGTCGGTTTTCTTATTAATTATGCAAAGAAGATTGAAAAAAATCCGAAAAAATCGCTTTGCTATGAAACCGATATCGAACTTAGAAAAAGATTTCTTGACGAAGACGAAACAAGAAAAGCTCTTGAAAATCCGAATTTAGGTAAAGCTACAAAAGCTTTCGTAGGCGCGATCGGCGGCGTTTTCATTATAACTATACTTTGCTTTATTGCTCAAAGATTAATTACAAACAGCTCCATATCCGACATTATCAGCTATCTTCCTATGGTTTCAATGGCAATTTTGTTTACAGTCGGCGGACTTCGTGCCGGATATATTTCGGGAATAAGAGGCAAAAAGCTTGCAAAAGGTTTTAAAGACGGCGCACTTGCAATTCTGCCCGCCGCACCCCTTATAATTTTTATAATCAGTATTACATATATTCTCAAAACCGGACAGATAATTGACACCCTTCTTTATCAAATCTATGAACATATCCAGTCTTTCGGTCCGTATACCTCAATAATTATGATTTTTATTGTAATATGTATTTTTGAGTTTTTTATCGGAAGCGGAACAGCTAAAGCATTTCTTCTTATGCCGCTTCTTATCCCTCTTGTTGATATGCTTTCAATTGAAAGACAAAGTCTTGTACTTGCATTTTGTCTCAGTGACGGATTTTGCAATATTCTCTTCCCAACGAGCGGAATTATGATTATTGCAATCGGTCTTGTCAATATCTCATACGGAAAATATATGCGCTTTACTTGGAAACTTTTTACCCTTGAATTTGCGGCAGGTATTCTTCTTATGATGCTTGCGGTCTTGATTGGATACAAATAATAAACAGGCGTTTTATAAAATGAATAAAAAACCTTCCATATCACACACTAAAAACGGTGATGGTATGGAAGGTTTGCTTTTTGTTATTATAGGATATTTTTTCGGCTGTTTTCAAAGTGCATATATTATTTCAAAGCTGCTTTACAAAACCGATATAAGAACTCTCGGCTCCGGCAATGCGGGTACATCAAACGCTTTACGCGTTTATGGAAAAAGGACTGCGCTTCTTGTATTGTTTTGCGATATGATGAAAACGATAATCGCCTGTATTCTGTGTGTTCTTATTGCAGGAAAAACAGATTCCCTTGTCGCAATATCGCTTGCAAGCCTCGGTGTGGCGGCAGGTCACAACTTCCCTTTTTGGCTGAGATTCAAAGGCGGAAAAGGTGTTGCCGTTGCTGTTGCGGCCATGCTTGTTTTAGATGTCAGAATATTTTTGATTTCTCTTGTAATGGCAGGAGTGTTCTCGTTTTTCACAAAATCGCTTACTTACGGTTCATACACCTATGCCGTTATGATGTTTGTAAGCTGTGCGGTTTTCGGTTATGAAGCTATTATTGTCGCCTCGGTTCTTTTGCAAAGCGTAATGATATGGGTCTTACACTTTAAAAGGACTGCACCTTTGAAAAGTACGATTTAGGAAGCTATATTAAGGAAGCTCTGATTAAATCAGAGCTTCCTCAGTCAAATCACTTTAAGAAATAAACTCTTGTTTCATACGGTCTTGTCATAAAGCCGTTGTGAATAACAGGATTATCCTCATAGTTGTATAAAACAAGTTCAGCCTTTTCCAAATCGAAGTCCTTAGGCGCTGTGAAAGGCATATCCCCTTCAGAGAAAGAATTGATAACAAGAAGCTTTTGTCCTTTATAGCTTCTTACATAAGCAAACAGTTTCCTTTGAGTTTTGAGAAGCTCAAAGTCACCGTATTTAACAATGTCGTTTTCTTTTCTGAACTTAAGAATTTTTCTGTAATAATTGAGAATTGAATTTGGATCATTTTCAGCCTGTTCGACATTGATAGACTTATAATTCGGGTTGACTTCAAACCACGGCTCTTGCGCCGATGTGAAACCTGCGTTCTTTTCTGCGCTCCATTGCATCGGAGTTCTTGCGTTGTCGCGCGAAGCGTACATACAGAATTTCATTGTAATTTTGTCGCTTATGCCAAATTTGCGAAACAGCTTATATGTATTGATAGATGAAACGTCTTTGTATCTGTCAATTGTCGGTAAATTTGCGTTGAGCATACCGATTTCCTGTCCCTGATAAATAAACGGTGTGCCGCTTTGTAATATATACATAGTCGCAAGCATTTTACCGCTTTCAACTCTGTATTTTTCGCTGCCGTAACGGCTGATAATTCTCGGCTGGTCGTGATTTTCAATATAAAGGGCATTCCATGCTTTGCCGTAAAGATCCTTTTGCCAACGTGCATAAACCTTTTTGAGCTTACCCGGATTAAAGGGAGTTCTTATCCAGTTGGTTATGATATTATCAGCGCTCATATGTTCAAAGTGGAACATCATATTAAGAAGCTGACCGTCCCCCTCTTTGATGAACCGTAAAGCCCGTTTGGTAGTCATCATCGGAGCTTCACCAACGGTAAAGCAGTCATATTCATCAAGCACATCTTTAAATTCACGAAGATATTCGCGAAGATGCGGACCGTTCATATAATGTTCGATGCCCGTTGCTGTAGGAAGCGGGAAACCGTTGGGCAGACCTTCTTTTTTTGATATAAAGGTTATTACGTCCTCTCTGAAGCCGTCAACACCCATATCAAGCCAGAAACGCATAATGCTCTTGACTTCTTCACGAACCTTTGGATTATCCATATTAAGGTCAGGCTGTTCTTTTGCAAAAACGTGAAGATAATATTTGTCAAGCTCCTTGCAATATTCCCATGCTTTTCCCTGGAAAGTTGAAAGCCAGTTATTGGGTTCTTTTCCGGGTTTTCTGCCTTTTCTCCAAATATAATAATTGTGATAGGGATTATCTTCGCTCTTTTTACTTTCAAGGAACCACTTGTGCTGGTCGGAAGTATGGTTTACAACAAGGTCCATAATAACCTTTAAACCGCGTTTGTGCGCTTCG
Organism: uncultured Clostridia bacterium; assembly: GCA_947624755.1. Lineage (GTDB taxonomy): Bacteria > Bacillota > Clostridia > Oscillospirales > Acutalibacteraceae > UBA6857. The sequence goes on from CANQLQ010000015.1 coordinate 13,315, forward strand.
TCAAGAAGCGTCTTAAATTCCTCAAGTGTGCCGTAATCTTTTGAAATGTCCTTATAATCGGCAATATCATAGCCATAGTCAGCATTCGGAGACGGATAAAGCGGTGAAAACCAAATAGCATCAACTCCTATGCTTTTAATGTAATCAAGCTTTGAAATAATACCTTTAAGATCCCCTATTCCGTCGCCGTTGCCGTCACAAAAGCTTCTCGGCCAGATTTGATAAACGGACATTTCCTTATACCATTTTTTGTTTTCCATTCGTATTTCCCTTTCTTAAATTAAGATATATGCAAACTGCCCCGCTTGAAGCAGGGCAGAAATTTACTTTTGTAAAGCTCAAGCGCCTGTTTATTTAAGGAATCACCGATCAATACAAGCTACCCTGCGGGCGATGCCCACCGCCATGCGTGCAAATCTGAGCATTAGATTTAATCAGAGCTTCCCTAATATCTGCCGATAAATCAAAATTTAAAATTTACCGCTTTGGTTTTAACAAAGTCGAACCAAACAGACATTATTTAGCGTTTCTCGCTTCAATCTCAGCGACCATTTCCTTCTGTCTCTTTTCAGTAAGTGTGTAGAAGAACATCGGTACTGCACAGGCGAACATACTGATAACGCCCGAAAGAACAAGAAGATTCCAAAGAAGAGTCGGATTCTGAATATAAACACCGTCCTGGGCGGCCGGGTTAATACCTGCCCAGCTATATGAAAATACGCCGATGAATGCGCCGACAGCCATACCGATTTTGTTAATAAGAGTTTGCATTGCAAAGCAGATGCCTTCGCCTCTTTCGCCTGTTTTCCATTCAAGATAATCAACGGTATCACCTATCATAGCATAGGTCATAATGTTGTTGATACCCTGAGGAATACCGAGAAGAACAAGACCTACCGCGCATACAACAAGCTTCCACGGTGCATCGTAACCGACGAAATACATTATAAGCATTACAAGTCCGCCAAAAAGATGGACGAAAATGTATGTATATTTCTTTGTGAACTTCTTTGAAAGAAGCGGAACAAGAATTGAAGCTACTGCGCCGCCGGGAACAACAAGAAGAGTTATAAGGCTGTAAAGGCCTTCATTGTTAAGAACATACTTTGCGAAATAAAGACCGCCGGTATATGTATAAACCATTCTTGCACCGCCGAGAATACCGGAGATAACTATAAGAAGGAGTTCCTTATTCTTGAAAAGGAGTTTAAGGTTGTGACCGAGTGACGGCGGATTATCTGTCGTGGTAAAGCGTTCCTTGGTATTTTTGAAGCCATAGAAGAACATCGGCATTGCGGCAGCTACGAGAACAACAGCGCAAATAAAGTATGTCCATTTAAGAGTGTTTGCATTTGCGTCAATATACTGAGTAAGAACAAGACCGTCTTCGCCTTTATATTTGGCGGTAACAGCGCTTGTGATAATCGGAACGATAACTGTAACTGCACCGGCGCCTATTATGCAGACAAGACGGGCAACGGTAAGGATATTACCGCGCGTTTCCGTGTTATTGGTAAGACAGGTTGAAAGTCCCCAATACGGAACATCGGCAATTGTGTAAACAACAGACCATATTACATAAACAACAGCAATAATGACGAATGTTTTAATACTTTTTGCCTGGAAGAACGGACAGAAGCAAATTATTGTTGTAATACCGATAGGTATAGCCATCCATTTAAGGTAGGGACGGCATTTGCCCCATTTTGTACGGGTTCTGTCAACGATACTTCCCATAATCGGGTCGTTGAAAGCGTCAAAAATACGAGTGCCGAGCATTAAGAATGCAACAGCCATTGAGCCTTTAACTGCGCCGATTTTTACATCGTCGGCACCAAATAAAAGAGCATCTGTCATAAAAATGGTAAGATATGAACCAATAATGGTACATATGAAGTTTTGACCGAAACCGGCCACGCTGTATGCAATAGCTTCTTTTGGCTGAACACCGTCGCCCGGTTTAGTGCCGAAAAGCTTATGCAACATAGATTGAATATCCATTCGTTACCTTCTCCTTTGGGATACTAATTTATTATGATAAGATAAAAAATCTTAAAATAACCAAAATTTAGCGACTTAAAAAAGCCGCCTGGTGCGGGTAACAGGGGTCGAACCTGCACACCTTGCGGCACAAGATCCTAAATCTTGCGTGTCTGCCAATTCCACCATACCCGCATTTATTCTCACTGTAATATTATACCAAAAATGACAACAAAGTCAAGGGTAAAACTGTTATTTTTAACCGAAAGTTTATTTTATTCTTAATGACCGAAGATAATCCTTTTGTTCTTTTGTTATTCTATAGCTCTCAATTGCTTTCTGTATGGTTTTGTTATGTACCCATTTTTCAAGAGTTTTGTTTTCCATATAGGGTATTATAAGGTCATACTGCTTGGAAAGCGCCGTTGCAAAGAACCACGCTGTCATCATTTTAACATAGTAGTCTTCGCTTTTTACCGACGAAACAAGGTCGGCATACTGCGTTTTAAAGCCGTCGTCGAGATAAAACGTCATAAGCATTTCGATGGCAAATCTTACTGTATATGCCCTTTCGGATTTTATCCATTCTTTAATTTTTTCAAGAAGTTTTTCTTTGTGCATTTTAAATATTTTAGGTCTTAAAAGGTCGCATGCCGCCCAGTTATCAACATACGGCAAAAACTTGTCCAGCTCTTTTATCAGCTTTTCATAATCATTCGTTTTTTCAATTATAAAACCGTGAAGATTGTTTTCGTCATAATATTCATGCGGCAGCGATTTAAGAAAATCCTCACAAAAACCGCTCTTTAAAATCTCTTTTGAAAACTTGCGAAGAGCAGGTATTCTGACTCCGATGATTTTTTCGGGGTCAATTGTCGGAATAAGCTTTGACTGAAAATTTTTGTATTCTTCGTCGCGCATTTCAAACAGCTTTTTTTGTACATATTCTTCGGCTTTGTTCAAATTATCGCTTCCCTTTCTTCTGCATATTTACTGTGAATCCCGGTTAAACAGGCACTTGCTTTTGTGCAAAAAAAATACAGACCGCAGCAAAATTAATTTTTTACAAATAACGTATAGGCGACCTTGTGCGGTCGCCCTCAGCTTGTAGGAAAAGTATGTGTCGCTTGGCAATATGCACAAAATGAGTAAGATTATGGGGATTCCACGGCGAGAATTCCCAGCGAAAAACGGTTCACCGGACTGTTTTTCGCCTCTCCTGCGCTCTTTTAGACAAAAATTTCGCAGCCTGCGCTCTGCGATGAGGGCGCCGCCCATAGGCCCCTGACCCTTTTGTCTGCTTCGCAGACATTTCCCCTGACAGGGGAATTACCT
>CANQLQ010000016.1 GCA_947624755.1 uncultured Clostridia bacterium
ATGGAGCTGGTGGACGGACTCGAACCCCCGACCTGCTGATTACAAATCAGCTGCTCTACCAACTGAGCTACACCAGCGTTTCAACGCTCGAATACTATAACATATAATGAAAAATTAGTCAATAGTTTTTTTAAAAAAATTTCAAGTTTTTTGCTTTTTCTTCTTTTTTAATAAATCGACCTTAAAAACTTTTCCGCATCATATATCCAGCCTTCGGCCGTTGTCCCTTTTGCAAGTCCGATACCGTGCGCCCCGTTAGGATATAGATTGAACTTATGCTTTACGCCGAGACTGCTGAGTTTTTCGTCAAGTCGTATGCTGTTGCTTACCGGAACGGTTTTGTCAGCTTCACAGTGCCAGAAAAATGTCGGCGGATAGCTTTCTTCTGCAATAAGCTCAACCGATTTTGCCCTTTTTTCTTCCTCGGTGCAGTCATGACCGAGCAGAGTATGGCATGAACCTTTGTGCGTTTCTTTGTAAAGGCTTATAACGGGATAAGCAAGAACTATGCCTTTTGGTCTGAGATCATAATTTTTACCCATGTATGGTTTTTCAAAATCCTTATACTTTGCGCCGAAATATGCGCAAAGGTGACCGCCTGCCGATGAACCGCAGATATAGAAATTTTCAGCGTCGGCTTTATATTTTTCGGCATTGTGCTTTACAAAACAAATTGCCCTTGCAAGGTCTTCCATCGGAGACGGAAAACGGGCGTTTCTATTTACACGATATATCAGCATAAAAGCGTTATAGCCAAGCTCATTGAATTTTTTTGCAAAGTCGAAGCCCTCGTTTATAAGCGAAATAAATTCATATCCGCCGCCGGGACAGATGATAACGGTCGGTTTGTTTTCTCCGATTACAAAGGGAACTATTTTTGCGTGCTTTTTTGACGGATCGGATTTAACTTCAATTTCAGAATAAAGCGGCAGAAAAATTTTCTCTCGTTTTGTACGCCTATTCAAAATATTCTTCTCAAAGATAATTCTGCGTTTTGCATTTTTAAATTTGTTATACAGTGACATCATATCTGCGCCTCTTTTATTAAATAGTGCTTGTAAATCTTTTGTTTTATGATATTATTATATAAGTAATTTTTGATTTTTCAATAGTATATGAAAGGAAAGTACAGATATCTGTTAAATTAATTATGAGAATGAGAAGAAAAAAGAACCTTGAACAAAGGCTCGAAAATTGCAGCGAATATATTATTGAGATAGAAGAAGAATCGCTTGAATACGGCAAAGAGCCTAAAAAGCACCTTCTTGATATTGCCGCCCTTTTTGGCAACAGCAATCCGCTTCGCCTTGAGATAGGCTGCGGAAAGGGACAGTTTGCAATGGAAATAGCAAAAAGAAATCCCGATATAAACTTTATTGCCGTTGAAATAAGTCGCAATGTCATTGTTCAGGCCTGCGAAAAAGCAAAGAAGGAAGGACTTAATAATCTTAAATTTTTGATACTTGGGGCACAGAAGCTTGGTTTGTATATTCCCGAAAAATCGGTTGAATTAATTTACCTCAACTTTTCTTGTCCGTTTCCAAAGAAACGCTATGCAAAGCACAGACTTACTCACGAAAGCTTTCTTGAAATTTATAAGAAGCTGCTTTCTGACGGCGCCTCAATTGTTCAAAAAACGGATAATATGCACTTCTTTGAATTTTCAATTGAGCAGTTTTCAAAATGCGGTTTCACTCTTTCAAATGTTTCGCTTGACCTTCACAACAGCGATTTTGAGGGCAACATAGTGACCGAATATGAAAAGAAATTTTCCGATTTGGGTCTGCCGATATACAGATTGGTAGCAACAGTATCTAAGGAAGCTCCGATTAATTCAGGGTGCATTAATCAGAGCTTCCCTAAATAATTATATGCATTAACAGCATTAAATGTCACTTGCCTGACGAATATAGCGCTTGAAGAATGAAAGAGCCTCGCCCATTGTTGAAACCGGTATTCTTTCGTTTGTGCCGTGTGTGCAAAGGAGAAGGCTTGTATTTGCCTTGAACGGTGCATAGCGGTATATATTTTCGCAAATCGGTTCATAATAGCAGGCGTCTGTGCCTCCCATAACAAGGAAAGGAGCTACTATTGCGTTCGGCTCGATTGATTTGGCAAGCTTTGAAATAATACCGAATGCTCTTGAATCTGTAGGGGAAAACTTTGAGGCTTCTTTGCAGTTGAGAACCCTAACTTCAATGTTTTTGTTTCTTACAACCTTTTTGATGTGAGTAACAATGTCGGCGGTTGATGTTCCGGGCATTGCACGGAAGTTTACAATTATAGACGCTTTCTGCGGAAGAACATTTGCCGCAGGGCTGCCCGATGCCATTGTAATGCCTGTTGTTGTTCTGACCATACACGCTGCCGGAGGAATAAGCTTGCAAACCTCAAGAAGAAGCGGACGAAGCAGCGGAAGGTTGCAGGTTACAAGGCGGACAGGATAGGTCATATTCCTTGAAATATTGTCAAGAAGCGACTTCATGCTGTCGTTGAATTTTGCTTTAAACTGGTGACCTTCAAGGTCTTTTATAACTTCGGCCATCTGACCGAGAGCGGTATGCTTCGGGGGCTGCGATGAGTGACCGCCTTTTGCGTTGATTGTGATTTCAATGTCGGCATAGCCTTTTTCGGCAATTCCGATGCCGGCAAGATATTTGTTGTTAAGCACACCTTTAATATTGACGGGAAGCATTGCTCCGCCTTCGTCTAAAACTGCGTCAAGATGAACACCGCGGCTTTTAAGTACATTCATAATCGAGGTCGCACCGTTTTGACTGCTTGCAACAACCTCTTCGTTGTCACCGAAAAGAAGATACACGTCTCTTTCAGGCTCAAAGCCTTCGGCAAGGAGAGTTTCTACGGCTTCCATAACGCAGACAAGGTGATTTTTCATATCAAGGGCGCCGCGTCCCCAGATAAATTCACCGTCGTCAAAGCCTTCAAAAGCGGGATGCTCCCAATCGTTCTCCGTACCTGATGTTACGGGAACAACGTCCTGGTGTGCGCAAAGAGCGATTCCTTCAAGAGAAGGATTCTTACCTGCCCATTTGTAAATAAGATTTGCAGGCGGAACAACTTCTTTAGTAAGCTTTTCGGCTATGAGCGGATAGGTCTTATCAAGAAAAGCGTGGAATTTTTCAAATTCGCTCCAATCGGTATCATCGGGATTAGTTCTCGAAATTGTTTTAATTTTGATAGCTTCGCTAAGGTGCCTGCGATAGCTGTCAACGTCAACATTTTCGTTTCCGATAGGTTCGGCAGTTTCTTTCTTTGGTTTGAAGGCGGCCGCATGAATTGCGTTTGCGGCAGCGGCAACGGCGGCAACACCTAAAGCGATTTTAGTTTTTTTCATTATAACTCTCCCTTTCAATCGGATAAATCCGTAAATTCAAAAATATTATACATCATACTTTTTTTAAATTCAATTAAATGCGGCTATTTTTAGCATTGATTTTAATTGATGATTATATTTAAGGAAGCGCTGATTAAATCGAACGTGCAGATTGCGCCGCCGAATTTTTCGTCAGATTGTCAAAAGCGACGCAGGAATACTGACGTATTTCAAGGAGCTTTTGGCAAAAATGACGGAAAATATCGGTGCAAGATGCGCGTTCAGCCGGCAGGCGTGATTTATTCAGCGGTTCCTTAATAAAATAAGAGACACAAAACGATTTTGTCTGTGTCTCTTAATTAAAAATATGAAATTTATAAATTAAGTGAAAAAGGTAAGTTCTATAGTTTACCGGCTTGTATTCTTGAAAAATCTTTTTTGAAAAAACGTCTGCCGGTGGTCATAGTACCGTTTTAGTCTTTTGTTTGCGATTCGGAAGCTTCGGTTGTATCGTTTTCAGCTTCCTCTTCGGAGCTTTCAGCATCTTCTTCATTTGCATCAAAATCAACGTCATCTTCCTCTTCGGCCGAAAGCTTATACCGATTTCTTAAAGCAACCGTCACTATAAGGAAAAGACCAATTGAAAGAACAAGCAAGGCAACGAGAACAACGATATAGTATGAGTAAATCATTGCGATTATACTGCCAACTGTCGGAATAGTAAAATCAACCGAACCGAGAACATTTTCTCTCATAACCGTGTTTTCGTCTATGATATAGTAAATTTCTCCGTCACTGCCGGTAATACTGCCGTTTTTTACGCCGAATGAAAATGTTTTGTTATCACGGTCAACGTATACTACGGACTGACCGTCATCTGCTGAATTTTTCGCTTTGCAGATAACAAGATCTCCGGAGCTTATGCCGGTCTGCTCAAACTCTCTTGAAGCGGTGAAAAAATATATATTTCCCGGAGCGCTTACGCCTTCGTTTATATGGAAAACAATTCCCATTGAGCCGACAGCAAGAGTTGAGAGGGTGCTGACAACAAGAATAAGGCTGAAAATAATTCGGAAGAATATTCTTGCGCCGGAATGACCCTTTTTAATGCTGGCCTTATTTGCTTTAACTGATTTTTTGGCTTTTTTCTTTTTATCGGGTTTAGTCCTTTGAGCTTTTTCGTTTTCGGAAGAATCTTTGTCAAGATTTTCATCTAAACTATCGCTTGCTTCATAATCGGAGCTTTCTGCCTCATCATCTTCAAAAAGGTCGGTAAATGAGTTGAAATATTCGCCGTCATTATCTGAATTGTTATCGTTTTCCTCGGAAAGCGGTTTATCCTGAGGTTCGCTTTGTTCAAGGTCATCTATAGCCCCTTTTGAAGCTGTATCTTGAACATCAGACTGATTGGAATTTTCCGAAGCCCGGTATTGCTCATCACTTTGCTGTGCGGATTCTTGTGATAAGTTATCTTCGTCGTTTTCAACAATTTCTTCACGAAGGACTTTCTTTTTGTTCTTTTTTCTTGACATAAAGCCCTTCTTTTCCGGCTTTGTGTCATCGTCAAGATCGTTCATTATCTTAACGTAGTCGCTCATAAGATTTGAAAAATCATCTTCCGATCTTCCTTTAGAAGGATCGGGAATAACCTGCGTGGGAGCGGAAGTATTTATTTGCGAAATAAATTGATTTTCAGATACAGAAGCCGGGGCTTTCGGTTCTTCCTTGTGAGCAGAGTGATGAATCGGGTGACCGTCTGTTTTGATAACAGGCGCTTGAGAAGCGTGCTTTGAATCGGCTGTAGTTTTACTTTTTTTGCCGTACGGGTTCTGCTCGGAAATCTGCTTTATAAAATCTTCGACAGCAAATGAAACATCTTCAATTTTTTTAGAATTGTCTAAATCCGCAGTGTTGTTAAATGAGCTGTCGGTTTTATCTTCCTTGGGTTCAGAGAAAACTTCAGCGACAGAAGGCGCACTTTGTGAAAGCCTTGAGGTTTCACGCTTAATAGCTCTCGTCACTTTCATTTCACTGTCATATGACCGGTTAATATCATCAAGACTTTTTGGTTTATAACCTGCCAAAAAAATCACATCCCTTTGATAGAAAAATTTATTGAGCGTTTTTGTCAATGATAACATTTATCATATCGCTTACGCTTTTAAGGTTTTTCATAATAAGATTGTTTTGTGTACGAAGTTCAACGGAATTTTCCATTGCCTGTTTTACAATGGAGCGGCTTTTTTCGTTTGCCTTTTCAACAATTTCAGCGGCTTTTTCATCTGCTTCGCTTTTTATGCGTTTAACTGTTGCGGTAAGTTCGGTAAAAACCTTGTCGATAACTTCATTTTTGTTGTCTTCGTCAATTGTGAAATAAACACCGAGGTCCTCCATTTGCGATTTAAGTTCTTCAAACTTTGCTTCAATTTCTTCTCCCCATGCAACGGCATTGGTATATTCTTGCTGAAGCATATCAATATACCTGTCAACTTCCTGCGGTGAATATCCGTCCTGAACGGTTGAAAAATTAACGTTAGCCATTTTCTGTCCTCCGTAATACAAAAATGTTTGGTTTATTAGGGAATCACTGATTAAAACACGTTTATATCTTAATACTCATCTTGTATGCAAATATTGCGTAATACTTTGCTAATCAATATGAGCATTAGATTTAATCAGCGCTTCCTTAGTTTTAAATTACACAATAATACATATTGCATTATACTCGAAATCAACTTAAAATTCAACATTTTATTATTATTTTTTTTCTTTTTATAACTGCTATTTTCTGCCTTTTATTAAAAAACAATATTTTGTCTCAAACAAAAAATATAAATGAAACTTTTTTGGCTAATTGTTTGCACTTTATAGAAAATTATGTTATACTATTCATCATTCAAAAGCAGACACCGGACGGTGAGGCTTTTTCTTTCAGGCAAGAAAGACTGCTAAGGAATACTTTTGTATTTCCATGCGGCTGACGAAGATACCGCTGTAAATGTCTGGTTTTAGGGAATCTCTGATTAAATCACGCTTAAGGATTAATATCTTGCTTGCAAATTTTCCATAATACTTTACCAAAAAAACTCGGCAATGCACAAAGTATTGCCTTAGATTTAAAGATATTTCCAAATTGGCTACAAAGCTTTTTCGCGGGGTTCATTTGACGTTAAATATAAATTTGTCCCGCGTAACTCCCATGGGCGATGCCCGAGGGCGACCACACGGGGTCGCCCCTACGCGTGCAGTTGTGTTAGTATCAAGACTTATATAAATCTTTCCTGTGTAACCGTTGCGGGCGATGCCCACCGTGTAACTCATGCGGGTGATGCTTACTGACTAAAAATTTTATGGTTAATAACGCAAGCCGTTTCGCGGCGTAAGAGTAAAAGCCTGCATAAACTACTTCGCGTAATTCCTGCGGACGATGTCCGCCGTGCCTGCCGATTAGGACACCATGAATTAATCAGCGATTCCATAACTATTTCTATAAGGAAGTGTGACTTTATGATAAGTACCAATAATGTAACATTACAATACGGCGGAAGGGAACTTTTTAAAAGCGTTTCAATTAATTTTACAAAGGGTAACTGCTATGGCCTTATAGGGGCAAACGGCGCAGGCAAGTCTACATTTTTAAAAATCCTTTCCGGCGAAATCGAACCTAATAAAGGCTATGTTTCAATTACTCCGGGCGAAAGACTTTCTGTTTTAAAACAGGATCATTTTGCCTATGATGAATATGATGTAATACGCACGGTTCTTATGGGTAACCAAAGACTGGTTGACATCATGGACGAAAAGGAAATTCTTTATTCAAAAGAAGAATTTACCGAAGAAGATGGAATCAGAATCAGCGAGCTTGAAGAAGAATTTGCTGAAATGGACGGCTGGAGCGCAGAAAGTGACGCCGAAATTCTTCTTAACGCTCTCGGTATTCATAACGAATTTCATTACAGCCTTATGAAGGAGTTAAGCGGCGACCAAAAAGTTAAAGTTCTTCTTGCCCAGGCTCTTTTCGGAAATCCGGATATTCTTCTTCTTGACGAGCCGACCAACCATCTCGATGTTGCAGCAATCAACTGGCTTGAAGAGTTCCTTATGAATTTTGAAAATACGGTTATTGTCGTAAGTCACGACAGACATTTCCTCAATAAGGTCTGTACACATATAGCTGACGTTGACTTTGGTAAAATTTCATTGTATGTGGGCAACTATGACTTTTGGTATGAATACACCCAAATGGCTCAAAGGCAGATGCGTGAACAGAATAAAAAGAACGAAGCAAAGGTTAAAGAGCTTCAGGAATTTATTGCACGATTTTCCGCCAACGCTTCAAAATCAAAGCAGGCAACAAGCAGAAAGAAACTTCTTGAAAGCATAGTTATCGAAGATATGCCTGTTTCGTCGAGGCGTTTTCCGTTTATTGAATTTAAGCCTGACAGAGAAATCGGCAACGATATGCTGACTGTGGCAAATCTTTCAAAAACCGTCGGTGGCAGAAAGGTTCTTGACAATGTATCATTTACACTAAGACCGAACGAAAAAGTTGCTTTTGTCGGCACGGACGCAGTTGCAAAAACCACATTTTTCAAAATCATAACCGGAGAGCTTGAACCTGACGAAGGCTCGTTCAAATGGGGCGTTACAACTTCTCAGGCATATTTCCCGACAGATAACTCGGCTTTTTTTGACGGGGTTGATAAATCTCTTATTGACTGGGTAAGAAGCTACAGCGATCTTCAGTTTGAATCGGACGTAAGAAGCTGGCTCGGACGACTTATGTTCAGCGGCGAAGAAGCCACTAAAGCGGCAAAGGTGCTTTCGGGCGGTGAGAGAGTACGTTGTATGCTTTGCAAAATGATGCTCAGCGGCGCAAATGTTCTTATTCTTGACGAACCTACAAATCACCTTGACCTTGAATCAATTACGTCACTTAACAATGCACTCATAAAATTCAAAGGTTCAATACTTTTCACTTCTCATGACCACCAATTTGTTCAGTCTGTTGCAGACAGAATTATTGAATTTCGTCCCGACGGCGTTTATGACAAGGTTGAAACCTATGACGAATATCTTGAAGAAAACGAGATGCTGGTTACAAAATAATTTATGCACGGTAGAAATTTCTTTGGAGGCAATATATGATTTATGTAATGGGCGGCACGTACGAAAACAAAGAAAAATATTTTCAAATGCTTAAAAAGCTCAATATCAGCGATGAAAATGACTCTCTTTTCCTGCTCGGAAATATTATCGGATATGGCAAAGACGGACTAAAAATTCTTTGCGATATGATGTACCGCACTAATGTTTATTCGGTTCTCGGTTTGCATGAATATTATGCTCGGGCAATATTTCCCAAAATCCTTGAAGCCGGAGCTGTTGATGAATGTCTTTCGGTTTTATCCGACGATGCAAAGGAGCTTTTCGGAAAATGGCTTAAAAACGGCGGTTATGCCGCTGTTGAAGCTTTTCTTGCGCTTGAAAGCGAAGAAAGAGAAAGCGTTATAGATTTTCTTTCGGAATTTGCACCGTTTGAAGAGCTTGAGTTAAATGGGAAAGACTTTGTCCTTGCAAGCGCAGGTATCAGAAATTTTGAAGAAGGAAAAGCTCTTGAAGATTATGATGAAGCCGATTTTGTATTGCAGCCTGCCGACTATTCAAAAGTATATTTCAAGGATAAATTTTTGATAACAGCCTTGGTTCCCACCGAAAAAATTCCCGGCGCTTCGGCGGGGAGGGTTTATTCGGGCAAAAAACACCTTGCGCTAAACTGCTCGGTTGGTACCGCCGGAAGACTTTGTGCGGTCTGCCTTGACACAATGAAGGTTTATTATTGCTGAAGAATATGGCAAAATCGCTGAAAATGTGTTGTATGACTTGACTTTTTTGCTTGATTATGGGGTTGAGTTGTTGTATAATATGTTTATAAATGCTGATTCTCAAAGAGGAAAGGAAGTTTTCTTATGGAAAGAAACAAGGTTAAACTTAATATCGGCGGTGCAGAATATTCAATTCTAACCGAAGACGATGTAAAATATGTTTCAGAGCTTGGCAAAGAAGTTGACAGAGTTCTTGCAAAAATAATGAAAGAAAATCCTCGTCTTTCAACAACGCAGGCCGCTGTGCTTATGGCTCTTGATTATGCGGACGAATTTAAAAAGGCAAGCGCGTCCGCCGACAATCTTCGCGAACAAATCAAGGACTATCTTGACGATGCTTCAAGCGCCAAGGCAAAGGCTGACCTTGCAAGAAAAGAATCTGAAAAAGCAAAAAGAGAGCTTGAAGACGCAAACATTGAAATTGAAAGACTTCGCGCTCAGCTTTCGTCCGTTCTCGACCAAATCGGCAAGAAATAAAAGAAAGGCTGCGGCTTTTGCCGCACATAAAGATATGAATAATTGTGGTAAAATTCTTGCGCCTGCCGGTTCGGCCGAATGTGTAAAAGCTGCTGTGCGTTGCGGTGCAGACGCCGTATATCTCGGCACAAAGGATTTTAACGCAAGAAGAAATGCTGAAAACTTCGGCTTTTTTGAGCTGAAAGAAATAATTGAATATTGTCATGCCCGCGGTGTAAAGGTGCATATTACCTTCAACACGCTTATTGATGATGAAGAAATCAACAAGGCTATAGAAACTATTAAGCACATTTGCGCTCTTTCGGCAGATGTGCTTATTTTGCAGGATTTGGGTTTTGCGCAGTTGGTTCGCAAAATAGCTCCAGAAATAGAAAGACATGCTTCAACTCAAATGTCCACAGGGACAAGCGAGGGCATTAAGCTTCTTGAAAAGCTCGGATATTCTTTGGCGGTTCTGCCAAGAGAAATGACTAAAGATGAAATTGAAAAAATAAAGAAAAATACCAATATTCGCCTTGAGGCTTTCGTTCACGGCGCACTGTGTATGTGCGTTTCGGGTCAGTGCTACATGAGCGCAATGTTAGGTTCTCGAAGCGGCAACAGAGGACTTTGCGCTCAGCCGTGCAGGCTTGCTTTTTCGGTAAACGGCGGTACGGGTCACGACCTGAGCCTTAAAGATTTATCGCTTGTTTCAAAAGCACGTGAGCTTTCGCAAATCGGTGTTGAATTTTTAAAAATAGAAGGCAGAATGAAGCGTCCCGAATATGTTGCGGCGGCTGTTACCGCACTGAAAAAGGCTCAAAGGGGTGAAAACGAAAAAGAAGCGCTCGATATTCTTTCGGCTGTTTTTTCACGCTCGGGATTTACCGATGGCTACTATGAAAACAAGCGCGGCAGGAATATGTTCGGTATTCGTACAAAAGAGGACGTAACGGCGGCAACGAACAAGGTTATGTCGTCGCTTCAAAGACTGTATGATAAGGAACAGCCGCTTGCGAAGGTCGATTTTAAGTTGACTGCTCAAAGAGGTAAAAAATTAAGTCTTAATGCTTATTCGGGTGGGAAGAGCGTTATAGTAAGTGACGAATATATTCCCGAAGAAGCGCACAGCAAGCCGAGTACAAGAGATAATCTTTTTGAAAAGCTTTCAAAATGCGGCGGAACTTTTTTTGAAGTCGGAAAAGTAGAAATAAACCTTGATGAGGGCATTGTTGTACCTGCAAGCGTTATCAATTCTCTTAGAAGAAATGCGCTTTTAGAGCTTGAAAAAAGACTCGGCAAGTCCGAAGAAAAGAAATTTATTGAACCGAAAATAGATATTCCAAAGCACAAAGCGGCGGCACAGCCGAAGTTTCACATAAGAATTGTAAGTCCACGGCAGATACCGAACAATCTTGACAGGATAGAAAATATATATGTTCCGCTTTTTGATGCAGAAAAATTTGCAGCTCTGTTAAAAGAAGAAAAAATCACGGCTGCGGTCGAAATACCGAGAGGTATTTTCGGTTCGGAAGCAGAGGTTTTGAAAGGACTTGAAAAGGCGAGACTGCTCGGCATAAAAGATGCATATTGCGGATCGCTTGATGCGGTCGCGCTTGCAAAAAAAGCCGGAATGAAAATTCATACAGGCTTTTCGCTTAATGTTTTTAATTCACTTTCGTTGATTGAGCTTGAAAAACTTGGCGCAAAATCCGTTACGCTTTCGGCGGAGCTTCCGATTGAAAAGGCAGTAAAAATCGGCGGAGAAGCAAAACGCGGCATAATTGCTTACGGCAGACTTCCGCTTATGCTCACAAGAAACTGTCCGATGAAGAATGCGGGCAGTTGTGCCGACTGCGGCAAAAAGGGCTGTCTTACCGACAGAATGGGAATAAAGTTTCCGATAGTATGTAATAACGGTTTTTCCGAAATTCTCAATTCCCGGCCTATATATCTTGCTGACCGAATGGACGATATGAAAAATATGGATTTTGTTACCCTTTATTTTACCAAAGAAAAGGGTGAATCGGTCAACGCAATTATTGACGCTTATCGAAAGGGCAAAAGCGCAAGCGGAGAATACACGCGCGGTTTATATTACAGAGGAGTAAAATAAAAAAGGAGAGATTATAATGGCAAAAAGAAACGAGTATTTAACTTGGGACGAATATTTTATGGGGATTGCAATGCTTTCGTCATACCGAAGCAAAGACCCGAACACGCAAGTCGGTGCATGTATAGTCAATGACAACAACAAGATCATGTCTGTCGGATACAACGGTTTTCCGAGAGGGTGCAGTGACGACGAGTTCCCGTGGAACAGGGACGGCGACACGTATGACACAAAATATCCGTACGTATGCCATGCTGAACTTAATGCAATATTGAATAATGCGGGCGCAAGCCTTGCCGGGTGCAGAATTTATGTTGCGCTTTTTCCGTGCAACGAATATGCAAAGGCAATTATTCAAAGCGGTATAAAAGAGGTTGTTTATATTTCGGACAAGTATGCGGACACTCCGCTTGTCAAGGCATCGAAAAGGATGTTCAATGCCGCAGGGGTAAAAATGACCAAGCTGACACCGAGAAAAAATCAAATCCTTATAGATTTCACAGAATCAAAAATATAGCGGCACGCATGGCGTGCGGCAATTACGCGGCGGGCATCGCCCGCAGGAGTTACGTGGGTTGGATTGATATAAATCTTTACACACATACCACGGCACGGCTTGGTTCTGAATCTATTTTTATAATTTTTCGATTAAGCAATTTTGCCTCTCCTGAAAGGGGAGGTGGCACACGCAGTGTGACGGAGGGGTCACGCATGGTGTGCGGCAATTACGCGGCGGACATCGTCCGCAGGAGTTACGCGGGCACGCATGGCGTGCGGCAATTACGCGAGTTAGATTTATGCAGGCTTTATCATTACGCCGCGAAACGACCAAACGGCGTTATCGTAGGGAATCCTTTAGCGAAAAAGGTTGAATCATATTCAGATTTTCCAAGTGCCTGCGGAGTATATGAAAGCCCGAAGGTACACGGCAGCGGAAAATATGGGCATTATCACGATACTACCCATGTATTTCATATTTGGTATGGTTGTGTTGTTACATATTAAAAAGGTTGGTTACAAAGTGGACTTTATTGATTTCAAAGAACTCAAATATTTTATTGGCTGCAATCAAGATAATAGCTATTATTATGACATAATTCACAATAAAATATGCGACATAGACGATATCGCGTCTGAGCTGTCTGTTGATAAAAGCGAGTTTGCCGATAATTGCTTTTATTATAACTGTATCCCGCTTCCATGTCTTGATATTTCAGACGCATTTGACAATTTTATAACTTCATTAAACAATAAAAAAATATCCGAATATTTTAAAGATATAGATAAATGCGATGCATTAAACTATTGGCTTAAATTTGACAAAATTTTTCATGTCGGCTTTGAAAGACGGCTATGGGATGAGTATTACGACAATTATGTACATAAAAAGGCTGTAGATTGGTGTAAAGACTATAGTATTCGTTATTGTTAATTGCAACTAAATCATATCGTCTCAAAAACAATATGTGTATTATGGAAAATTTGTAAGCAATATGAGTATTAAGGAAGCTCTGAATTAATCAGCGCTTCCTTAGTTATGTTTAGTAGCTTACATATAAAATAAACCGGGCTTCTTTACACCGTGAATTGTTTTTGAATAAGCCCGGTAATAAATTGCTATTGTGCAAAGATGAATTAAGGAAGCACTGATTAATACAAGTTGCCCTACTTGACGGTAAATTATTCCGTCATTTTGCCCAAAAATTCTCGTTAATACACAAAGTATTGCCTTAAATTTTTGAACAAACTGACGAAAAATTTCCTCGTCAATTAGGACACCCTGAATTAATCAGTGCTTCCTTAAAATTTAAGATTTTATTTTGAATTAAGATGAGTAGTTTTTATCCCTGATAATCCCTGTAAAGACCTACAACCTTGCCAAGAATTACAACCTCATCAACAATAATCGGTTCAAAACTGTCATTTTCGGGCTGTAGACGAAAGTGACCGTTTTCTTTATAGAAAGTTTTGACCGTCGCTTCCTCACCGATAAGAGCAACGACTATTTCTCCGTTTTCTGCAACAGGCGTTCTTTGTACAAAAATTATATCGCCGTCAAATATACCCTTGTTTATCATACTTTCACCACGGACGTGAAGAGCAAAAACAGGTTTGTCTTTTGTAACTGTTCCCGAATAGGGCAGGTATTCTTCAATATTTTGTGTGGCAAGGATCGGATAACCTGCCGTTACAACGCCAAGAAGCGGGATCTGGTGAATGTTTTCGTTTTGACCTGTGATACGAATTGATCTTTTTAAAAGCGGATCACGACTTATATATCCCTTTTTTTCAAGCGCAACAAGATTGGACTGAACAGAAGAAGTTGAACTTAGCCCAACAGCCTGCCCGATCTCACGAACGGAAGGAGGAACACCTGTGCTGTTTCGCTCTTTTATAAATTCAAGAATCTTTTTTTGGTTTTCGGAAAGATTATTCATAAAAAATACCTGTCGGGCGGTGAAATAAATTCACCCGTCAAAACCGATCCTTTCTATAAAATTATGCAGATGCGCAGAACATTTGTAATCGTTTAGCCTTATTATATCATATTGTTTTTTAAATTGCAAACATTTGTTTGTCGTTTTTTTAAAAAACTTTTACTTTCCTTGAATAATTTATCTTCTTTGAACCAAGAATTAAGCCGTAAATAAATTATGATTGGCGGTTAAACGATGGATAACAAAAACGGATCATTCAATCAGAAAGTCAAGTCCAAGGGCTTCTATATTACTGTTGCTCTTGCTTTTGCGGCAATTATAGCAAGTGTAGTAATTTCATATTATACTTCGGGGCGTATCGGTGAGAAGGCAGAACCGACAACAGATGCGCAAACAGTTTTTTCCCTTCCTGCCGAAGCAGAAAAAGAAGATGTTCCCGATGAAAGAACATTGGCGGACGAAGAAAACGACAACTCTTTTGATACCGAGACTGAGACTCCCTCTGTTTCTGAAAGTGAAACACAAACCACAACAGCAGTTACAACTACCGAAGCTGCTTTTGTCAACAAGGAATTTATACGTCCGGTTGACGGTGAAATAATTAAGCCGTTTTCAATTGATACTCAGCAATACAGCAAAACAATGGGCGATTGGAGAGTGCATCTCGGAATTGACCTTTCCGGTAAAGAAGGGGATCCCGTATACTCAATCGGTAACGGAAAGGTAACAAAGGTTCTTTCCGATACAAAATGGGGTTATATAATTGAAATTGATTACGGTACGTTCACCGCGCGATATTGCGGAATAAGCCAAGACGGAGCGGTAGGAATTGACGAGAAGGTTTCTGCGGGTGAGGTTATAGGCAAGCTTTGTCCTATAGCGTGTGAAGCCCTTGACGGCGTGCATCTTCATCTTGAAGTGATAAAAGATTCAGTGAATGTTGACCCGGTAAAAGCAATTGGTGCTTTTTAAGGTCTGTATGCTAACTTGATTAAGGTTCGAGACAAGATGAAGTTATGGTTTTATAGCTAAAGTTGTTTCGCGAAGAAAAAATAAAAATCTGGATAAATCTAACTGCGTAACTGCGGCAGGAGGTGTCTGCACCTCTCCGTCACACTGCGTGTGCCACCTCCCCTTTCAGGGGAGGTAAATTGCTTAATCGAAAAATTACGAAAATAGGTTCAGCACCAAGCCGTGTCGTGGTATGTGTGTAAAGATTTGTATCAATCCAACCCGCGTAACTCGTGCAGGCGATGCCTGCCGTCACACTGCGTGTGCCACCTCCCCTTTCAGGGGAGGTAAAATTGCTTAATTGAGAAATTGCGGGAATAGGTTCAGTACCAAGCTGTGCCGTGGTATGTGTGTAAAGACTTGTATCAATCCAACCCACGTAATTGCCGCACGCCATGCGTGCCGCGGGCGATGCCCGTGGGCGACCACATGGGGTCGCCCCTACATATAAATCCTTGGTTCAGATTGAATATAGACCTATTAATAATTTGTTAAAATTCAATTAAAAATTATTAAATTTTCGTATATTTCTCA